>NZ_CFIFWG010000044.1:12880-19443 GCF_984466335.1 Roseitalea sp.
CAATGCGCGGCTCAACGGCGTGCACGCCCTGGTGCGATGCGTGACCGCGACGGGCTTCGGACATCGCGCCTTCGCCGCCACCGGCCCGTTCGACCTGATCGTCGCCAACATCCTTTCAACGCCGCTGATGGCGATGGCGCCGGCCATGGCGCGCCACCTGGCACCGGGCGGCGAGGTGGTCCTGTCTGGCATCCTGACCACGCAACGGCAAAAGGTGCTCGCAGCCTACCGGCAGGCGAAGCTTTATCATTGCCGCACCATCGAGCGCGAAGGGTGGGTGACGCTGCACCTCAAGCCATGAAAACGCGCCGGCGAGCCGTCACGGGACCGGCCGCTGGAAGGGCGCGGCGCGGCGATCAGAAGGGCGGCATGAAATGCGAGCGGCGCTTGAGGGTTTCGCGGTCGTAGCCGTACTGCTTGAGCGTTTCGTCGTCGAGCATCAAAAGCGAGCTGTTGACATATCCGGCCACCTGGCGCGAACGAGCCTCTATAATCGCATCGAGCGTGTTCCTAAAGAAACCCCTGCGGTTTGCGCTGGCCATATCGGTTCTCCTTTGGCGCCTTGTTGCACCGGTAAGATGATGCGTCGCGGCGGCGTGGGGTAGGCCCGCCAATGCAAGGCCGCCATGCGTTTTTTGCATATGCGAACAAGGGATGCTGCAAGGCAATATGCACATGACATCCGGCGGGTTGGCATTGCGGCCGCCGCATCGCCCCGGTAGCGTCCGGTCGCAATCACCGAACGGTCCGCCATGTTCCAGTCCTTTGAGTCCCGATCCGACCCGTCCACGGGCAGGCCGCGTCTTGCGGCCCTGCGCGAACGGCTGGCGGCGATGGAACTGGACGGCTTCATCGTGCCGCATGCGGACGCACACCAGAACGAATATCTGCCCCCGCATGCAGAGCGGCTCGCCTGGCTGACCGGCTTCACCGGCTCGGCGGGCGTTGCCGTGGTGCTCGGCGACCAGGCGCACCTGTTCGTCGACGGCCGCTACACTCTACAGGCACGCCAGCAGGCCGACATGGCGGTGTTCACGCCGCAGGACCTGGTCGGAACGCCGCCGGAGCGGTGGCTGGCGACGAACCTGCGCCGGGGCATGCGCATCGGCTTCGATCCCTGGCTGCACACGATCGGCGCGGCAAGGCGCCTCAAGGCCGCCTGCGAGGATGCGGGGGCGGCACTGCGGCCGGTCATGGACAATCCCGTCGATGCGGTCTGGGCCGACGCGCCGCCGCCGCCGGTGACGCCCGTGCGCATCCGCCCGCCCGAACGGGCGGGCAAGAGCGCGAGCGCCAAGCTGCGCGCGATGGCGCGCACGATCCGCGACAAAGGCGCGGCGGCGACGGTGCTGACCGATCCCGCTTCGATCTGCTGGACCTTCAACATTCGCGGCGGCGACGTGGTCCATACGCCGCTCACGCTCGCCTGGGCGATCGTGCCCGCGCGTGGACGGCCGCAGCTCTTCATCGATCCGCGCAAGCTCGATGCGGCGGCGACCGCCTATCTGGAAAGGCTTGCCGGCCTCGATACGCCCGAGGCGTTCACGGGGGCGCTCGCGGAACTGGGGCGAACGGCGAAAAAGCCCGTCATGCTCGATGCGGCCTGCGCCGCCGCCGCCATCGCCGATGCGATCGAAGGTGCCGGCGGAACGGTGACGGCCGGCGCCGATCCGGCCGTCCTGCCCCGCGCGACCAAGAACCGCGTCGAGCGCAAGGGCGCGGTCGAGGCGCACAGGCGCGACGGCGCCGCCATGGCGACGTTCCTTGCATGGCTCGACGCGCAGGATCCGGGCACGCTGGAGGAGATCGCCATGGTCGGAAAGCTTGAGTGGGCGCGCATCGAAACCGGAGAACGGCTCGGCATGCCGCTGCGCGAAATCGCCTTCGACACGATCTGCGGGGCGGGGCCGAACGGTGCCATCGTCCACTACCGCGTCGACGAGGCGAGCAACCGCGCGGTCAGGCCCGGCGAGCTGATCCTGATCGATTCGGGCGGCCAGTATGATGACGGCACCACCGACATCACCCGCGTGATCGCCACCGGCGCGCCGACCGGAGCGCAGCGCCGCCACTTCACGTTGGTGCTCAAGGGCATGATCGCCATCTCCGCGGCACGCTTTCCAAGGGGCACGCGCGGCGTCGACCTCGATGTGCTGGCGCGCCGCGCGCTGTGGGCCGCCGGCCTCGATTACGGGCACGGCACGGGCCACGGCGTCGGCGCCTATCTGGGCGTGCACGAAGGCCCGCAGACGCTGTCGCGGCGCGGCATGGCGACCTTCGAAGAAGGCATGATCGTCTCGAACGAGCCCGGCTACTACCAGGAAGGCAGCCACGGCATCCGCATCGAGAACCTGGTCATGGTCGCGCCCGCCAGGGTGCCCGAGGGCGGCGAGATCGCCGTGCACGCCTTCACGACGCTGACGCTGTGCCCGATCGACCGGCGACTGATCGAGCCGAGGCTGCTCGACCCCACCGAGAGACGCTGGCTGAACCGCTACCATGCCCGCGTCCGGCGCGAACTGGCGCCGCTGATCGAGGACGCGGCGGTCCTGGCCTGGCTGGAGCGGGCGACCGAGCCGGTGCGATAGCGCCTACAACAGCTGACGCAGCGCCCAGACCAGCGCCCAGCCGATCGCCAGCACGGCGAGCGGCGGCAGGCGAAAGGCCAACAGCGCCGCGGCGACGATCGTCATCGCCTCGGCGACGCCGAAGAACACCGCATAGGGCGCGACGATCGCCGCCAGAACGGCGGCAGGCACGGCGTTGAGCGCCGCCTCCAGCCGCGGCGGAATACGCCTGAAGCGCGACAGGACGAGATGGCCGCCGATGCGCGTCAGATAGGTGACCAGCGCGCCGGCCAGGATGATCCATACGGTTGTCGGGATCACTGCCGGATCACCTTGCCGCGCCGTCGGAGGGCCTGCCGCCGATCAGGGCCGCGACCAGCACGCCCGCCACGGCGCCAAGGCTCACATGCCAGGGACTGCCGACGAAATGGAACGCGGCCGTCGCGACCAGCGCGCTCGCGCCGACGACCGGCAGCCAGTTGGCACGGCCGCGAAAATCCATCACCAGGCCGAGAAAATAGAGCGGCAGCAGGAAATCGATCGCATAGGCGGAGGGATCGTCGATCAGCCCGCCGAACACCGCGCCCAGATAAGTCTCCAGCACCCACATCGCGTAGATCGGCAGGCCGAGGCCGAGATACCAGGCAAGGCTCACCCGGTGCCCGCGCTCGGCGCGCTGCTCGGTGACGGCGAACTGCGGATCGGTCATCACAAAGAAGGCGAGCGCCTTCTGCGGCCCGGAGAAATGCCGGATCGTGCGGCCCATCGTCGCCGAATAGAGGATGTGGCGGAAATTCACCGCGAAGATCGAAAAGACGATGATCCAGGGCGCGACATCGGCGCCGAACAGTTCGATGCCGACCATCTGGCTGGCACCGGCGAAGATGACGGCGCTGGCCAGCGTCGCCTCGAACACCGTCATGCCGTTTTCGACCGCCAGCGCGCCGAACAACAGGCCGAACGGCGCGGCGGAGATCACCACCGGCACGCAATCGCGCACGCCGCGCCAGAATTCGGATTGATCGGAAGCCATGGCCGAGCCAGCAGCTAGAGCGCGTCCGGCGAAGGTGGAATCACCGGAGCCGATAAGACAAGCGACAAAACAAAAGGGTAGAGCGGAGCTGCGTTTCCATGAAACGCGGAAACGCTCTAGCGCGGCGGGCGGGCGCTTGTCACGCGCGTTCTTGTCACCGCGACAATCGGGGACTTGGCTGGACGGCGGTCCGGCACGACCGGTCAAAGCCCCTCGGTCCGCGCCAGCCATTCGTCCTCGTCGATCACCTCGATGTCAAGCTCGGCCGCCTTCTTCAGCTTCGAGCCGGCGCCCAGCCCGGCAACCACCAGGTCGGTCCTGGACGACACCGAGCCGGCCGCCTTGGCGCCCAGCCGGTCGGCCATCGCCTTGGCCTCGTTGCGGCTCATCCGCTCGAGCGATCCGGTGAAGACGATTGTCTTGCCGGCGAACGGGCTTTCGGCGGCTGGCCGTTCGGCGTCGACGACGGTCAGTCGCGCGACCAGATCGCCGACCGTTTCCAGATTGTGCGCCTCGCCGAAATAGCGGGCGACCGCCTCGATCACCGCCGGACCGATATCGTCGAGGGCCTCCATCTCGGCGCGCGCGGCCTCCTCGCCGGCGGCGATCCGGCAAGCCGCCCCGTTGAAATCCTTCCATGAGCCATAGGCGCGCGCCAGCGTCCTGGCGGTGGTCTCGCCGACATGGCGGATACCCAGGCCGAAGATCAGCCGTTCGAGCGCAATCGTCCGCCGCGCCTCGATGGCCGCGAACAGGTTGGCCGCCGACGTCTCGCCATAGCCGTCGCGGTTCTTCAGCTTCTTGAGCGCGTTCGCCCCGTCGCGTTCCTCAAGGGTGAAAATGTCCGCCGGCGCGCGGATCGGCAGATCCGCGTCGTCGTAGAAATATTCGATCTGCCTGTCGCCGAGCCCGTCAATGTCGAACGCCTTGCGCGAGACGAACAGCTTGAGATGCTCCTTGCGCTGGAACGGACAGGCGAATTCGCCCGAACAGCGGCGCACCACGCCTTCGGCGCCGCCGGCGGTCGCCTCGCGCACGATCGGCGTCTTCAGGTCACACGGACAGGTCTGCGGAAAGACGAAGGTGCCGGCATTGTCGGGCCGCTTTTCGGGCACGAAGCCGAGCACCTGCGGAATGACGTCGCCGGCGCGCTGCACCGTCACCGTGTCGCCGATCCTGACGCCGAGGCGCTCGATCTCCTCGGCATTGTGCAGCGTGGCGTTCTCGACCACGACGCCGCCGACGGTGACCGGCTCAAGCCGCGCCACCGGCGTCAGCGCGCCCGTCCGGCCGACCTGGATGTCGATCGCGTTCAGCCGCGTCATCGCCTTTTCGGCCGGAAATTTGTGCGCGACGGCCCAGCGCGGCGAACGCGAGACGAAGCCGAGCCGCTGTTGCAGCGCCAACTCGTTCACCTTGTAGACCACGCCGTCAATGTCATAGGGCAGCTCCGGCCGCTCCGCCTCGATGCGGCGATAATGGGCGAGCAGCGCGTCCACCGTGTCGAAGACCGCCATCAGGGGATTGGTGACGAAGCCATAGTCGCCGAGCTTTTCCACCATGCCCATCTGCGTGTCGGCGGGCATGGCGCTCACCTCGCCCCAGGCATAGGCGAAGAATTTGAGCGGCCGCGACGCGGTGACCGACGCATCGAGCTGGCGCAGCGAGCCGGCGGCCGTGTTGCGCGGATTGACGTAGGCCGGCTTGCCGGCCTCCCCCTGGCGGCGGTTCAGGTCGGCGAAATCGGCCTTGGTCAGGAAAATCTCGCCGCGCACCTCCAACACGTCGGGCGGATCGCCGGCGAGCGCTTGCGGAATGTCGGCGATCGTGCGTGCATTGGCGGTGACGTTCTCGCCAACCGCGCCGTCGCCGCGTGTCGCCGCATGGGCGAGCCGGCCGGCCTCATAGCGCAACGAAAGCGACAGCCCGTCGATCTTTGGCTCGGCGGTCAGCGCCAGCGGCGCATCCTCGGAAAGCTTCAGAAAACGCCGGACGCGCGCGGCGAAATCATGCACGTTGCCGTCATCGAACGCATTGTCGAGCGAGAGCATCGGCATGCGGTGGGCGATCTTGTCGAACTTTTCGGAGACCGCCGCGCCGACCCTGTCGCTGGGGCTGTCGGCGCGCTTGAGATGCGGGAACGCCGCTTCGATGGCGAAATTGCGCCGCTTGAGCGCGTCATAGGCGGCATCGGTGATGACCGGCGCGTCATCGCCATGATAGGCGGTGTCGTGCCGCGCGATCTCTTCGGCCAACCGCGCCAGTTCGGCGGCGGCCTCGGCTTCGGTGAGCGTGTCGACGGGATTGGTCTCGGCGGTCATGGCCGTGTCCGGTGCGAATATGACGGCGCAGGATTAGCCGGATTTACCGGGTGCGGGAAGGCCGGATCGGTGCCGAACGCCCCCTTGAGGGAATGTGGAAAGAGCGGCTACCCCGCCCCTTCGAGCAACTGGTCGGCCGCCGCCCGCGCTTCGGCGGTGATCGTGGCGCCGGCGAGCATGCGCGCGATCTCCTCGCGGCGGGCATCGCGATCCATTTCCGCGACCGAGGTGACGACCTGGCCGGCGCCGTTGCCGTCCGACCTGGAGACCAGGAACTTGGCGATCAGGAAATGGTGGGCAGCGCGGGCGGCGACCTGCGGCGCATGGGTGACCGACAGCACCTGAACGCCCCGAGAGAGCTTGCGCAGCCGCGCGCCGATCGCATCGGCCACCGCGCCCCCCACGCCCGTGTCGATCTCGTCGAAGACGAGCGTGGGCGCCGAACCCCGGTCGGCCAGCGCCACCTTGAGCGCCAGAAGAAAGCGCGACAGTTCTCCGCCCGAGGCGACCCTCATCATCGGCCCGGCGCGGGTGCCCGGATTGGTCCGCACCCAGAATTCGATCTCGTCGATCCCCGCCGCGGTCCGCTTTTCGGGGTCGGCCGTCCGATGGACGATGAAGTCGGCCTTGTCGAGCTTGAGG
>NZ_CFIFWG010000045.1:0-19396 GCF_984466335.1 Roseitalea sp.
CGTAGAAGCGCTGCACCAGGAGGAACGGGATCGTGCCCAGGACGATGGCCAGATTGGTCGAGGCGAACAGGCCGCCCCAATCGCTCTGCTCGAAATTGATGTTGCGGGCGATGGCCACCTGGATGACCGCATAGTCGGGATCGCTGGCGGCGACGACCGGCCAGAAGAACGAGTCCCATTGCGACAGAAACAGCATCAGCGCCGACGTGGCGATCGTCGGCCATGAAAGCGGCATGGCGATGCGCACGAAGATGTAGAGCCAGGAGGCGCTGTCGACCCGCGCCGCCTCGTAGAAGTCACGCGGTATCGACGCGAAGAACTGGCGGAAGAGGAAGATCACCAGCCCGTTGGCGATCTCCGGCACGATCAGCGCCTGATAGGTGTTCACCCAGCCAAAGGCGCGGATCATGACATAGAGCGGCAGGACGATCGCCTCGAACGGCATCATGAAGCTGGCGATCACCAGCAGGAACAGGACGTTCTTGCCGCGAAAATCGAAGGCCGCGAAGGCAAAACCGGCCAGTGCGTTGACGAAGACCCCGAACAGGACCGTCATCGAGGCGACGAAAACGGAGTTCCTGACCGCCAGGGGAAAATCGCTCGCCATGAGCGCCCGGTAGTTCTCCAGGGTGAGGCGCGACGGTATGAAGGTGCTCCAGCCGAACTGCGACACCGGCTGGAAGATTTCGCTTTGCGGGCGCAACGAGGCCAGCGCGAGCCATGCCAGCGGGCACACCACGATGAAGGCCAGGATCGACAGCAGCCCGTAGCGCAGCATCAAATGGTGCGGCCGTGCGAACGGGTCTTCCATCAGCGGCGATCCTCGGGCGACCGCAGGAGGCGGAATTCGATGATGACGATGACCAGGATGATCGCCAGCAGGATCGTCGAGATCGCCAGCGAGCGCCCGATGTCCGAAAAGGTGAAGGCGGAGCGATAGGCCTCGAACATCAACACAGACGTGGCGCCGCCGGGCCCGCCGGATGTCAGGATGTAGACCGGCGCAAAGAACAGGAAGTTGATCGCCGTGTCTGCGACGAGCACGAAGGCCATCGGCTTGCGCATCAAGGGCAGCGTCATATAGCGGAACTGCTGCCAGCGCGAGGCGCCGTCGATGGTGGCCGCCTCATAGACGGTGGGCGGGATCGCATAAAGGCCGGCCAGCAGGAACAGCATCCAGTATCCGGCGCCCTTCCACGTGGCGATCCCGATCAGGGTGTAGAGCGCCTGTTCCTGACCGCGGTGAAACGGCTGAGCGCCGATGCCGATCCACTCCAGAAAGCCGTTCAGCGGACCGAGATTGCCGTCGAGGAACAGGCCGAAGAGAACGGCGCTGAGGCCCGTCGAAACCGCCATCGGCAGCACAAGCAGCGTCCTGTAGAACCACAGGCCCGGCAGAGGGCGAAAAACCAGGACGGCCAACCCGAAGGCGACCGCCAGCTGAAGCGGATTGATGATCAGGTTGAACCACAGCGTGATCCTGAGAGAGTCCCAGAACTGGGGGTCGGTGAAAAGGAAATGGTAGTTCTCGCCACCCACGAACCGCAGTTCGCCGAGCAACGATACCTCCGCCATGCTGCCGCCCATCGCCACCCCGATGGGCGCGAGCCGGAAGACGAACAGTCCGGCCAGCGCCGGCGCCAGGAAGAGATAGGGCGTCCACCGGGAGGAGATCATGACCAATCCCAAGCTCAAGGCGCGGCGGAGCGGCCGGTCGCTCCACCGCGCAAGGGCGCTTACGTCAAACGGCGACGATCAGCGATATTTGCGCATCTCCCGTTCGATGTTCCGCGCCGCCCGCGTGAGCGCGTCCCGCACGTCGGCGCCGGTCTGGATGTCCTGCATGGCGGTGCGCAGGAACTCCTCATACTCGCGATAGGCAGGCGTCTGCGGACGGGGCGTTGCGGTGTTGGCCAGTTCGTGGCGAACGATCTCCCAGGCCGGATCGACGAATGTGGTCTGCGCGCGTTCGTCCCAGATCTGCCGGAGCGAGGGCGGATATTGGCGCAGGTCGAACCAAAGATCCATCGCATCGCGCGTGGCGAGCCAGCGCACGAAGCTCTGTGCTTCCTCAAGATGCGCGGTGCGCGGATTGACGCCGATATGCCAGCTTCCCGTCGGCGTGACGGGCCGTCCGCCGGCGAAATAGGGATGCGGCGCCACCCCGTAGTCGAGATCCTCGAACCGCTCGAAGCCGACAAGGTTCCAGGTGCCGCCGATGATCATCGCCAGGCTTCCCGAGCCGAACATCTGCTGGGTGATGCCGCTCTGGAAGGTGCCGACCGGGCCGACCGCGTGGCGCCGGTGGAGGTCCTGATACCAGGTGAAGGCGTCGACCATGGCGTCGCTGTCGACATAGCCGACCGCCGTCAGCCCGTCGGGCCCGATCACGTCGACGCCCTTGCTGACGGGAATAGGAAGCAACTGATAGGGATTGGTGTTCTCGAACGCGAAGCCGAACTGAGAGATGTCCGGCCGCGTCAGTTCCTGGGCGATTGGCAGCAATTCGTCCCAGGTCATGCGCGCTTGCGGATCCGAAGAGGGAGCCGCCAGACCGGCTTCGGCGAACAGCTTCTTGTTGTAGAACAGCAATTGCGAGGACGTGCCGAGCGGCATTGAGTAAAGCTGGTCGTCATAGGTGCCCTGCAACAGCGTCGTCGGCACGAAACGGCCGCGATCCGCGCCGAGCGTGTCGTCGAGCGCCAACAGATGCCCACGGGCCGCATAGGAGGCCGTGAGCGGGCCGTCGACGAGATAGACGTCCGGCAATGCGTTGCGCGCCTGCAAGCGCACCTCCAATGTCCGGAACAGTTCGGCGATCGGCAGCCGCTCCGCCGATACGCCGATGCCGGTCTCGGCCTCGAAGGCGACCATCAGCGGCACCACCTGTTCCTCAGGCCATCCCATCCAGGGCGCCGACAGGGTCACCGGCTGCGCCGCGGCGCGGCTGATGGAGGCGGCGATGGCCATGCTCGCGGCACCGGCCATGAATTGACGTCTTGCTATAGGCATTGGGCTCCTCCTACCTGATTCCGAGATTTCGATTGTGCACACGTGTGAATAATGCATATTAAGCGCACGTTCTAGTCAAGAGGGAAGTTTTGGTTGACAACGGGCCGGATCACGCCAGCCGGGGGATGTGCTTGGACAAGAGCAGCAAGAAGGTCCGATCCTTCGAGGTGGCCGCGCTGGCCAACATCTCCCGTTCGACCGTTTCGCGCGTTCTGTCCGGCGACCCGCGGATCTCCAACGAGACGCGGGCGCGGGTTCTGGCCGCGGCCGCCGAGCTTGGCTACCAGCCCAATCTGATCGCGCGCGGCCTGAAGAACCAGAGCACGGGGATCGTCGGCGTTGTCGTGACCGACCTCGACAACCCCTATCACGCCCACGCCCTGCAGCTTCTGATCGACAAGCTCGGCTCGCTGAAACTGGCGCCGCTCGTCTTCGTCGGGGACACCGCCGCCGGCGCCGAGAGCGCCATAGAGCGGCTGATGAGCTATCAGGTCGATGCCGTCATCGCCCTGGCGGCCCCGTTCAGCAGGGAGATCGTGGCGGCCTGCCGGGCGGGAAAGAAGCCGCTTGTCCTGATGAACAAGCATGACGGCGATGACGATGTCAGCGTCGTCCATGGCGACGGCATGCTGGCCGGCGCCATCGTCGCCGACCATCTCGTCGAGCGGGGGGCCGCCTCGTTCGGCTTCTTCGCCGGCGAGGACCGGACCACGATCAGCATCGACCGCGAGGCGGGCTTCGTGGAACGTCTTCGCCAAAGGGGCTTTGCGCTCGGGGTCCGGGCACAGAGCCGCTATGGCCATGCTCCGGCGATGGCCGCCTCGGCACCGCTTTTGTCCAGCGGCGTGGATGCGGTCTTCTGCGCCAACGACACGCTCGCCTTCGCGCTGCTCGACGCCGCCCGTTCGCGGCTGGGCCGCCGGCCGCCCATGGTCGTGGGATATGACAACTCCGCGCTCGCCGGCTGGCCCTCATACGACCTGACGAGCGTGGATCAGAACCTGGAGCAGATGACGTTCGCCACCGTGAAGACGGCGCTCGCGCTGGCCAAGGGGCTGCACGGCAAGACCGACCGGCACGTCATCGCGCCGTTCCTGGTCGAACGCGGATCGACCCGGGCCGAGTAGAGACAGGACATGACCAAGATACTGATCGACTGCGACCCCGGCCATGACGATGCGACGGCGATCCTGTACGCCGCGTCCCATCTCGACCTGGTCGGCATCAGCACGGTCTACGGCAACCAATCCGTCGACAAGACGACGACCAATGCGCTGTCGCTGGTCGCGCTTCTCGGTCTGGACGTGCCGGTCGCGCGCGGTTGCGCGCGGCCCCTCACAAGATCGTTCGAACACGGTGGCGACGTCCATGGCAAGACCGGGATCGACGGCGCGGAACTGCCGATGCCGGACACCGATGTGGTGGATGCGCACGCGGTCGACTTCATCATCGAGACCGCGCGGCGCCACCGCGGCGAACTGGTGCTTTGCCCGGTCGGCCCCATGACCAATGTCGCCATGGCCCTGCGCAAGGAGCCGCGCCTTGCCGCCTGGCTGCGCGCCATCAGCTGCATGGGCGGGACGACCCAGGTCGGAAACACCACGCCCGTGGCCGAGTTCAACATCTGGTGCGACCCGGAAGCGGCGGACATCGTCTTTGCGAGCGGCGTGCCGCTCTGGCTGGTCGGCCTCAATGTGACGCGGCAGGTCGGGCTGACCGCCCGCGACATCGAGCGGCTGAACGCGGGCGGCCGCATCGCCCGCACCTATGGCGCCCTGCTCGGCTTCTTCAGGGACAGGCTGAACGAGATCCACGGCTTGTCGAGCGCATCGCTGCACGATCCGTGCGCGCTGGTCCCCTTCATCGTTCCGGACCTGATCACCTATGCGCGCTGCCCGGTCGAGATCGAGGCGGGCGACGGGCTGACGCGCGGCATGACGGTCTGCGATTTCCGCAATCTGACCACCGCCAGGCTGGCGAACATTCGACCGGCGAAGCGCGCAAACTGCGAGGTCGCCGTCGCGGTCGATGCGCGCCCCCTCGTGGACCACATCATGGATGCCATCCTCGCATGGCCGGAACGCGGCGCGTTGGAGAGCCCCCATGCGCGCAGCACGCCATGACCGCGGGCCATCCCTTCAAGCGCAGGCGCCCGAACGCGATGACAGCCGCCTTGCGGCCGATCGTGGCGAGCTGGCCTCGGTCACGGTATCGGAACAGCGCAGGCAAGGCTTGCGCGCCCGCCGAAACCTGCCCCCACGATGACGATATGCGCGCGCGCCGGCATGGTGATGGTGTCCGGAGCGAGGCGCAAACGCGCCTGCTTGCCGGATGTCGGAATGTCACTGCTCATGCACCGCTACCATCTCCCGGAAGGCCGGTCCCGCGCCAGAAAGCGATTGCCTCATCGACCATCGCGCCGTGGTACGCCGCCGCGTCCGGGCCCGACGGGTCGCCGTCGAAGCGCCCCAGTTCCTTGGCGATGTCGAAAAAGCCGGGCGCCGGCATCCCGCCCCGGGCGCGGCTGATGACGAGCGCCGCGATGAAGGGGTGTCCGTTGGCCGCGTCCTGTCGCATCAGCCGTTCGAGCGCTTCGGTAAGCTGATGGATCGTGTTCGGAGGGACAAGGTCCAGCGCGTCGGCCAGCGCCTTGTATGTGATCGGCTCACCGCGCGCCGCGATCCTCTGAAGGTGTGTCCGCGCCCGTCCGGCCAGCGATTGTGTCGTCGGCAAAGCGTTTTCGGAGACGGCCGTCATGATGCGCCCCTGGCGAGGTCGAAGAGGCTGAGCGCATCATTCGCAGGCTTGCCTGCGGCGATCGGCAACGGGTCTTCGAGCAGGCTGCCGTCGGCTTCGATCACGACGCGCCAGGCCCGCGCGCGATATCGGAACGTCAGGCGCGTGCGGCCCGCATCTTCGTCCTGGCCGGTTTCGGCAAGGCTCACGACCAGGCCCTTGGCCATGTTCTGCTTCAGCGCTTCGACCGTCAGGCCGAGCCTGGGCGCCAGCACTTCGGCATCGATGGTGATCTGTGCATTGTTCACCTCTACGGCCGCACGCGGAATCGTCGTCATCGCCGCGCCGTTCCGATACCCGGCTGCCCGAACCTGCCGGATGAGAAATTGATGCAGAGCTGCTCCAATTCGTCCGCCGCGAGGGGCTCGCTCAAAAAGCCGCATTCATAGGCGTCCGCGCCGTCCTGGCAGCAACCGTCCCCTCTGAAATAAACGCAGGTTTTACAGGTCCCGAACAGCGGTTTGCCCGCCTGCAAGGCAACGCTCCCAAGCAAGCGCTGGAGCACGGCGGAAAAACTGCCGCGGACGCCCGGGGGCAGAGCGTCCGCGGCTCGCACCAGGGCCTCGATGGGATCGTCCTTCAAAAGCGCCCTGGCTTTCGGCGTCGGATCCAGCCTGACGCTTCGGCCGTCGGTGTCGGAACGGGCCTGTTGCAGATAGCCGTCCGCGACCAGACCCTTGATGGTTTGGGAGGCGGTGCCCCGCGTCGTGCCGTGGAACGCGGCGAACGCCGAAGGGGTGCGCGAGAAACGGTTGGCCCTGGCGAAATATCTCAATCCGGTCCACTGTGTCGGGGTCAACCCGCCCACGAGGCCGTCGCCCGACGCGATGCGCCCAAGGTGCAGGATCAATTCGGCGATCACGCGGCTGGCCATGCCGAGGTCCTTCCCCGAGAGCTTGGAGGGTCACTGTATATGATAGCGATGCCAAACTTCTTTGGCGAAATTATGATTTCGATACGATACTAAAAATGATTTCGCTTCGAGACTGTCCGGCTGATCGGTCACGCAGGCGCTTCGAGGCGAATGCATTGACACGTCAAAGCGGGCCACCTAAACCTTGGAGCGTTGGACAGGGGCGTCCGCGCTTGCCGCGTTCTGAGAAGCACCCTTCGAACCTGAACCAGATCATGCTGGCGTAGGGAGTCCGCGATGTTCGTCTTCCGGGCGCCAACGTCCTGATTGTCATCGCGTCTCCCCGGCCTGAAAGGGGAGAGATGGAGAACCCTGGACTCAATCCTCACCGGATGCACGAAACATCTGTCAAGACCGAGCCGGGGCGCGGACGCCCGCTGGCCGATGGCTGACGTTACGGTCATCGGCGCGGGCGTGGCCGGCCTTTGGGCCGCCTGGGCCCTGCTTGAGCAGGGCCTGACGCCGCACTTGGTCGACCGGGCCGGCGCGCCCGAGCGGCACGGCTGTTCATGGTGGGCCGGCGGCATGCTGGCGCCGGACTGCGAGGGCGCGCTGGCAGAGCCGGTCGTCGTCGCCCATGGCCGCGACGCCGCTGCGGCCTGGGCCGCGGTCACCGAGGTGACCGAACGCGGCACGCTGGTGCTCGCGCCCGAACGCGACCGGGCCGATCTCGACGCGTTCGCCGGCCGCACCCTGGGGCACGAACCGGTCGACGGTGCCGGCATCGCCCGGCTGGAGCCCGAACTGGAAGGCCGCCACCGGCACGGACTTTTCTTCAAGCACGAAGCCCATATCGAACCGCGACGGGCGCTGGCCGATTTGGTGGGGCACCTTGCCGGCAAGGGCGTCGCGATCGAACGGGCACACATATGCCCGGAAGACATTGCCGGCCCCGTGATCGACTGCCGGGGCCTGGCCGCGCGGGACGCGCTCGGCGATCTGCGCGGGGTGCGAGGCGAGATGATAGTTCTGCGCTCCCGCGAGATCGTGCTGCACCGCCCCATACGCCTTCTGCATCCGCGCCATCCGCTCTATGTCGTCCCGCGCGAGGACGGGCTTTTCATGCTCGGCGCGACGCAGATCGAAAGCGCCGATCGGTCCGGCGTGACCGCCCGTGCGGCGCTGGAGCTGTTGTCTTCGGCCTATGCGCTCGATCCGCGCTTTGCGGAGGCGGAAATCGTCGAGACGGGCGCCGACCTGCGGCCGGCCTTTGCCGACAATGTGCCGCGCATCGTCCGGCGCGGCCGCGTGCTGCATGTGAACGGGCTGTTCCGCCACGGCTATCTCATGGCGCCGGCCTTGGCGCGACAGGCGGCGGCCTGTCTCGCCAAGGGACACAAAGGGGATCTCGTCCATGAAAATTGACGTGAACGGCGTGCCGCAGGATGTCGAGGCCGCCACGGTCGAGGACGCGCTGCAAATGCTGGGCTGGGGCGAGCAGCGGGTTGCCACGGCGCTCAACGGGACCTTCGTTCCCGCCGCCGCGCGCGACGAGACGGCGCTGTCGCCCGGCGACCGGTTGGAAGTGCTGACCGCGATGCAGGGAGGCTAGGCATGCGCGATTTCTATGGCGTACGCCTGACCACCCCCATGATGCTCGGCACGGCGCGCTATCCGTCGCCGGCCGTGATGGAAGCGGCCTTCCGCGAAAGTGGTGCCTCGGTCGCCACGGTCTCGCTCCGGCGCGAGCGTGAGAGTGGACAAGCCTTCTGGGATATCGTCCGCGCGCTCGGCATTCATGTTCTGCCCAACACGGCAGGCTGCCACACCGCCCGCGAGGCCATCACCACCGCCTGCATGGCGCGCGAATATTTCGAGACCGACTGGATCAAGCTCGAAGTGATCGGTCACGCCGATACGCTGCAACCCGATCCTTTCGGCCTGGTGGAGGCCGCCGAGGCGCTGTGCGCCGACGGCTTCAAGGTCTTCCCCTACACGACCGAGGATCAGGTGCTTGCCAAGCGGCTTGTGGATGCCGGCTGCCGGGTGCTCATGCCCTGGGGCGCGCCGATCGGGTCCGGCCAGGGGCTGAACAATCCGCACGGCCTGCGGACCCTGCGGGCCGCGTTCCCCGACATCGCGCTGGTGGTGGACGCCGGACTGGGCCTGCCCAGCCATGCCGCCCAAGCCATGCAGATGGGCTATGACGCGGTTCTGCTGAACACCGCCGTGGCCGAAGCGCGCAATCCGGTGGCCATGGCGCGGGCCTTCGCGCTGGCCGCCGAGGCGGGCGCGATGGCCTCGGCCGCCGGTCCGATGCCCGTGCGCGACATGGGCCAGCCCTCCACCCCGGTCATCGGCAGGGCCTGGCTATGAGCTTGCCGCGCTTCTACCCGGTTTTCGACAGCGCGGCCTGGGTCGCCCGGTCCGTCCGGCTGGGGACGAAGCTGGTGCAGCTGCGCATCAAGGACCGGCCGGAGGAGGACCTGCGCCGGGAGATATCCGAGGCGCTGGACATCTGCCGCCGGCACGGCGCCGCGCTGGTGGTGAACGATTATTGGGAACTGGCCATCGCGCTTGGCGCCGAGTGGCTTCACCTCGGGCAGGAGGATCTGGACAGTGCCGATATCGCCGCCATTCGCCGCGCCAACCTCCGCCTTGGCATTTCGACCCATGACGATGCCGAACTCGACCGCGCGCTGGCGTTTGCGCCCGATTACGTCGCGCTGGGGCCGATCTATCCGACCATCCTGAAGAAGATGCCCTGGGCGCCGCAGGGCCTTGACCGGCTGGCCGCGTGGAAGCGCCGCGTGGGCACGACGCCGCTATGCGCCATCGGCGGCATGAGCGTCGAGCGCGCGCCCGCGGCGTTCGAGGCCGGCGCCGATCTGATCGCCGCGGTGACCGACATCACGCTCCATTGCGACCCCGATGCGCGGATGGGCGACTGGCTGAGGGTGTGCGCATGACCCGCTATGCCCGCCAGACCGCGCTGCCCGAGGTCGGCCCCGCCGGGCAGGATCGGCTGCGCGCGGCCCGTGTCCTGGTCGTCGGCGCGGGTGGGCTCGGCGTGCCGGTCCTGCACTATCTCGCCGGCGCCGGGGTCGGCGTCATCACGGTTGTGGATGGCGACCGGGTCGAGGAGGCGAACCTCCACCGCCAGCCGCTCTACCGCATGGGCGATCTGGGCCGTTCCAAGGCCGAAGCGGCCGCACAGGCCCTTCGCGCCCTCAATCCCGATGTCGTCGTGCGGCCGCAAGCGCGCTGGCTCGATCCGGCATGCGCGCCCGGTCTGGTGGCGGACGCCGATGTGGTCCTCGATTGCGCGGACACGTTCGCCGCAAGCCTCACCCTGTCGGACGCCTGCCGCGATGCGGGCCGACCGCTGATTTCCGGCTCGGCGCTGGGGCTTGCCGGCTATGCCGGCGGCTTTTGCGGCGGTGCGCCTTCGCTGCGCGCGGTCTTTCCCGACCTGCCGCAGACCGCCGCAAGCTGCGCGAGCGCGGGCGTGCTGGGGCCGGTCGTGGCGATGATCGGCGCCGTGCAGGCACACATGGCGCTCGCCGTGCTGCTCGGCTTCACGCCCAGCCCGCTCGCAACGATGCTGATCTTCGATGCCAAGACCCTGCACACGTCCCGTTTCCGGTTCGATGCCGCGACCGAGCCGCGGCGCGCCCATGAGTTCGTGGCGATCTCGCAGATCCGCGGGGACGATCTCGTCGTCGACCTGCGCACCGAAGCACCAGCACCGTTCCATCCCGATGCGGTTCAACTCTCGCCGGAGCGGCTTGCCGAATTGACGCCGTCCCCGGACACCGCGCGCATCGTGCTGGCCTGCCGGACCGGCCTGCGCGCCTTCAATGCGGGCCAAACGCTTGGCGAGCGCTGGCCGGGCCCGATCGGCCTTCTGGCCGTTCCACCGCTTTGAAACGCCGACCCCAAGGAGACTCAAAATGGCTCAAATCTTGGCGGGCAGCCCCATGCTGACGCCGCTTGGACGGGGAAACGCATGATCCCCAACATCCTGTCCATCGCAGGCTCCGACCCCTCGGGCGGCGCCGGCATTCAAGCCGACATCAAGGCGATCTCGGCCAATGGCGGCTACGCCATGGCGGCGATCGCGGCGCTGACCGTGCAGAACACCCAAGGGGTGCGCGGGTTCGAGACCGTGTCGCCGGCCATGGTCGGCGACCAGATCGCGGCGATCCGCGACGATATCCGCATCGATGCGGTCAAGATCGGCATGCTGGGGACGGTGGAGATCGTGGCGGCGGTGGCCGAGGCGCTCGGCGGGCTCGCCGCCCCCATCGTGCTCGATCCGGTGATGGTCGCCAAGGGCGGCGACCGACTGCTCGCGCCCGAGGCGGTGGCCGCGCTGCGCGAACGGCTTTTGCCGATGGCCGCGGTGATCACGCCGAACCTGCCCGAAGCCGCCGACCTGCTCGGTCGCGCGCCCGCGCAAGACATGGACGCGATGGCGGATGAAGCCATCCGCCTGCGCGCGCTCGGGCCGGCGGCCGTGCTCATCAAGGGCGGGCATCTCGGCGGGAACGACAGCCCCGACCTGCTGGTCCACGCCGATGGCGCCGAGCGCCTCGACGGGGCGCGGCATGCAACCCGCAACACGCACGGCACCGGCTGCACGCTTTCGGCCGCGCTCGGCTGCCATCTGGGCCATGGAAGGCCGCTGGCCGAGGCCGCCGCCCGCGCCAAGGCCTATACCGCCGCCGCGATCGCGGCCTCCGGCCGGCTCGATGTCGGTCACGGCCACGGTCCCACCCATCATTGCCACCCATTCGACGAGGCGGTGCGATGACCTTCACGCAAGACGTGCTCGTAGAAAATGCCGACCTCTGCGCGGCGATCCGCGCCATGGCGTTCAACCGCGCGCTCGCGGACGGCACGCTGCCCCGCGAGATCTTCCGCCATTACATCATCCAGGACGCCCATTACCTTGAAGGCTTCGCCCGGGCGCTTGCGCTCGCGGCGACCCGCGCGCCCGACGCGGACGGCGTGCGCCAGCTCGCGCAATCGGCCGCCGGCGCGATCGCCGTGGAGCGCCAGCTCCATGAGCACTATCTCGGCCTCTATGGCGTCAGCACGGCGGTCTTCGCCTCAACGCCGCCCACGCCGGTCTGCGAGCATTATGTGAGCTTCCTCGTCGCCACGGCGGCGACCCGTGGGGTGGCCGAGGCGATGGCCGCGCTGCTCCCCTGCTTCTGGGTCTATCGCGACGTGGGCCGCGCGATCCATGCCGCAGCGAGCACCGACAATCCCTATCGCGCCTGGATCGACACCTATGCGGGCGAGGCGTTCGACGCGGCGGTCGAGGCCGCCTGCGCCCTGGCCGACAGGCTCGCCGAGAGCGCCGGCGCGGCCGAACGCAAGAGGATGCACGCCGCCTTCGCCAGGAGCACGCTGCTCGAATGGATGTTCTGGGACAGCGCCTGGAACCTGCGCGCCTGGCCCGATCCGTCTGGGCCGCACGACTGATCGGCGTCAACGCGGCGCCGCGATGAGCGCGGGGCCATAGGGCAGCCCCCGACCCGCATATGCGATATCCGCCACGATACCAAGGGTCGGCGCGGGTCGGGCCCCTTGCGGTCCCGCCCAGAGGCCGGGGATCGAGGCTTGCCTTGACCCGCGGATGGCCGGCTTTCTAATGTAAAGGTGGTTTTTTACGCGCGAGAATGTCCGCGCCGCGTCCGAGGCGGCGGCACCATCGGACGGGGGCGCCGGGCGCCCCTCAATGGCAAGGTTAGGGCATGGGTCAGGGCAAGATCAGGAACATGGAAGAGTTCGCCAGCGTCAGCGGCATCTCGCGACCGACCGTGTCGAAATATTTCAACGATCCGCAAAGCGTGCGCGCCTCCACGCGCGACCGAATCGAGAAGGCGCTTGCCGAACATGATTACCGGCCGAACATCTACGCGATCAACCAGAACCGGAAGCTGACCAAGAACATCGGCATCGTGGTGCCGTACCTTGCCGATCCGTTCTTTGCCGAGATCGCGCGCAGCATCGAGCGGCGCTGCATCGCGGCCGGCTTTCGGCCCACCCTGTTCAGCGCCCATGGGCGCCAGGCGCTCGAAAACGAGATCCTGGACAATCTGCGCGCCCTCAAGCCGGCCGGTGTCCTGCTCGCGCCGCTGGGCCGCGCTTCGGATCGCGCCGCCATCGAGGGTTTCTGCCGGGCGGTGCCGACGGTGCTGTTCGACAGCAATGTCGAGGGCATCGGCGCGCCATTCGTCGGATCGGACAATTTCCAGTCCATACCTCTGATCGTCGACTATCTGTGCCGGACGGGCGAGCCGCCCTGCTTGCTGGAAATGCCCCCGGTCAACCCCAACGCCAACAAACGGCGCAACGCCTATGTGCAGGCCATGGAGAGCCTCGGACACGTCCCCGACGTGATCCGCGTGGAAGGCGATCAATGGGACTTCGAGGCGATCGGCTATGCGGGCGGAACGCGGGTGATCGAGACGAACCGGCTTTCGGGCAACACGGTCCTTTGCAGCAACGACCGCCTGGCGATCGGGTTTCTGGCCGCCGCCTATGAAAAGGGGCTGCGCGTCGGCATCGGCGCCGATTGCGACCTGCGGGTCGCAGGCCATGACGACCATCCCTTCTCACGCTTCACCTGCCCGTCGCTGACGACGGTTGCCCAGGACTATGACGCCATCTCGGGCCGCAGCGTCGAAACGCTGTTCGGCCTGATCGACAGCGACACGCCCTCGAACCTGCGCACCGACACGCTGTTCGACGGCAGGCTGGTGATGCGGTCATCGGCGTGAATCCCATTTAAATTTTACGCGCGTCAATTTTTTATTGACTTAGTGCCTACCTTTTTGTTTTCTGGCGGACACATTCCAGCACCGAGGGAGGAACCGGATGTCTCTGAGAACGTCACTTTGCGTGGCGAGCGCCATTACGCTTGTCGCCACCGCCGGCGCATCGGCGCAGACCACCGTCACCATCGCCACCGTCAACAATGGCGACATGATCCGAATGCAGGGTCTGACGGACGATTTCACGGCGAAGCACCCCGACATCGCGCTCGAATGGGTCACGCTTGAGGAGAACGTGCTGCGCCAGCGCGTCACGCAGGACATCGCCACCCGCGGCGGCCAGTTCGACGTCATGACGATCGGCACCTACGAGGTTCCGATCTGGGGCGCCCAGGACTGGCTGGTTTCGCTCAACGACCTGCCCGCGGCGTGGGACGCCGACGATATTCTTCCCGCCATCCGCGGCGGCCTGACCGTCGACGGCCAGCTCTATGCCGCGCCGTTCTACGGCGAATCGTCCATGGTCATGTACCGCACCGACCTGATCGAGGCCGCCGGGCTGGAGATGCCGGACGCGCCCACCTGGGATTTCATCCAGCAAGCCGCCGAGGCCATGACCGACAAGGACAATGAAATCTACGGCATCTGCCTGCGCGGCAAGGCCGGCTGGGGCGAGAACATGGCGTTCCTGACCGCCATGTCCAACTCGTTCGGCGCCAAATGGTTCGACGAGAACTGGCGGCCGCAGTTCGACGGCGAGCCATGGGCCGCGACGCTGAACGTCTACATGGACCTGATGACCAATTTCGGTCCGCCCGGCGCCTCGACCAACGGCTTCAACGAGAACCTGTCGCTGTTCCAGCAGGGCAAGTGCGGCATGTGGATCGACGCCACAGTGGCCGCTTCCTTCGTCACCAACCCGAACGATTCGACGGTCGCCGACCGTGTCGGCTTCGCGCTGGCGCCCGACAACGGCCTTGGCAAGCGCGGCAACTGGCTGTGGGCCTGGTCGCTGGCCATCCCCGCAGGGTCGGACGCGACCGACGCCGCCAAGAAGTTCATCCAGTGGGCGACGTCGAAGGAGTACACGGCACTGGTTGCCGAAAACGAAGGCTGGGCCAACGTGCCTCCGGGCACGCGGATCTCCCTTTATGAGAACCCCGCCTATCTGGAAGCGGCCCCGTTCGCCGAGATGACGCTGAACTCGATCAACTCCGCCGACCCGACGCGGCCGACGGTCGATCCGGTGCCCTATACCGGCGTGCAGTTCGTCGCCATTCCCGAGTTCGCGGGCATCGCGACCCAGGTGGGCCAGGAGTTCTCGGCGGCGCTCGCCGGCCGGCAGTCGGTCCAGGAGGCGCTTGCGCGGGCGCAGGCCCTGACGGTCGACGAGATGGAAGCGGCGGGCTACTGATCCATCCTCCCCAGGGGGCGGCTCCGGCCGCCCCCGCTCCGGCCCGTATCCATGCATTCGGAATTGATCTTGCGAAATTGATCTTGCGACGTTGATTTCGCCGAGCGGTCGCGGCTCCATCGTCCGCGAGGAGGCTCCCCATGGCGACACAGCACTCCCGCTCCGCAGCCCGCCTGATGATGGCGCCCGCCATCATCCTTCTGCTGGGCTGGATGCTCGTCCCGCTGACCATGACGCTCTATTTCTCGTTCAGGCGCTATCTGCCGCTGCGCGGCGGCGATCTGGGCTGGGTGGGCTTTGAGAACTATGCGCGCTTCGTCACGTCGAGCGCCTTCTGGCCGAGCGTGCAGGCGACGCTGATCATCGTCGGCGGCGTGCTGCTGATCACGGTCGTCCTCGGCGTTCTGCTCGCCATGCTGCTCGACCAGCCCATGTGGGGGCAGGGCATCGTCCGCGTCCTGGTCATCGCGCCCTTCTTCGTCATGCCCACCGTCTCGGCGCTGGTCTGGAAGAACATGTTCATGGACCCGGTCAATGGGCTTTTCGCCCATCTTTGGGAGTTCGGCGGCCTGACCCCGGTCGAGTGGCTGAGCCAGGCGCCGCTCTTTTCGATCGTCCTGATCGTCTCCTGGCAGTGGCTGCCGTTCGCCACGCTGATCCTTCTGACGGCGATCCAGTCGCTCGATTCGGAACAACTCGAAGCGGCGGAAATGGATGGGGCGCCGGCACTCGCCCGCTTCGGTTACATCATCCTGCCGCATCTTTCGCGCGCGATCACCGTCGTCGTGCTGATCCAGACGATCTTCCTTTTGTCGATCTTCGCCGAGATCTTCGTGACCACCCAGGGCTCGTTCGGCACCCGCACGCTGACCTATCTGATCTACCAGCGCGTCTTGGAAAGCCAGAATGTCGGCCTGGGCTCGGCCGGAGGCATCTACGCGGTCATCCTCGCCAACATCGTCGCGCTCTTCCTGATGCGCATCGTCGGCCAGAATCTGGACAAGTGAGGCAATAGAACCATGGCCCGCGCCGTCACCGCCCGCCGCAAGACGATCAACACGCTTCTCGCCTGGGCGATCGGCCTTTTGGTCTTCTTCCCGATCCTGTGGACGATCCTGACCAGCTTCAAGACCGAGGCCCAGGCGATCGCCGATCCGCCCGTCTTCCTGTTCTTCGATTGGACGCTGGAGAACTATGCCGTCGTCCAGGAACGCTCGGACTATGGCCGGTTTCTGTGGAACTCGATCGTCATCGCCGGCGGCTCGACGCTGCTGGGCATCGTCATCGCCGTGCCCGCCGCCTGGTCGATGGCTTTCGTGCCGTCCAAACGCACCAAGGACATTCTGCTGTGGATGCTCTCGACCAAGATGCTGCCGGCCGTGGGCGTGCTCTACCCGATCTATCTGATCTTCATCGGGCTCGGCCTGCTCGACACGCGCATCGGCCTGATGATCGTGCTGATGCTGATCAACCTGCCGATCATCGTCTGGATGCTCTACACCTACTTCAAGGAAATCCCCGGCGAGATCCTCGAAGCGGCGCGCATGGACGGGGCCTCGCTGCGCGAGGAGATCCTCTACGTTCTCACGCCGATGGCGCTGCCCGGCATCGCCTCGACCGTGCTGCTCAACATCATCCTGGCATGGAACGAAGCGTTCTGGACGCTCAACCTGACGGCGGCCAACGCGGCGCCGCTCACCGCCTTCATCGCCAGCTACTCAAGCCCCGAGGGCCTCTTCTACGCCAAGCTCTCCGCCGCCTCGACCATGGCCATCGCACCGATCCTGATCCTTGGCTGGTTCAGCCAGAAGCAGCTCGTGCGCGGCCTGACGTTCGGCGCGGTCAAATAAGGATCGCCGCTATGGGACAGATTACGCTCGAACAGGTCACCAAGCGCTTCGGCGACATCGAGGTCATCCCGCCGCTCGACCTGACCATCGAAGACGGCGAGTTCACCGTGTTCGTCGGCCCGTCGGGCTGCGGCAAGTCCACGCTGCTGCGCCTGATCGCCGGTCTTGAGGATGTCACCTCGGGCACCATCTCCATAGACGGCGAGGAGGCCACCGAGGTTCCGCCCGCAAAGCGGGGCCTTGCCATGGTGTTCCAGTCCTATGCGCTCTACCCGCACATGACGGTGCGCAAGAACATCGCCTTCCCGATGAAGATGGCCCGGATCGACCAGGCCGAGCAGGACCGCCGGATCGAGCAGGCGGCCGCCGCGCTCAACCTGACCGACTATCTCGACCGGCGGCCCGGCCAGCTCTCGGGCGGCCAGCGCCAGCGCGTGGCGATCGGCCGGGCCATCGTGCGCGAGCCCGAAGCCTTCCTGTTCGACGAGCCGCTGTCCAACCTCGATGCGGCGCTGCGCGTCGGCATGCGGCTGGAGATCAGCGAACTGCACGAGCGCCTCAGGACCACCATGATCTACGTCACCCACGACCAGGTCGAGGCGATGACCATGGCCGACAAGATCGTCGTCCTGCGCGCCGGCCACATCGAACAGGTGGGCTCGCCGCTCGAACTCTACCGCACGCCGCGCAACCTGTTCGTCGCCGGCTTCATCGGCTCGCCGAAGATGAATTTCATCGGGGGCGCCGAAGCGGCCAGGCACGATGCGGCAACCATCGGCGTCCGGCCCGAACATATCGACGTATCGGCCGGCAAGGGCACCTGGAAGGGGACCGTCGGCGTCGCCGAGCATCTGGGATCGGACACCTTCTTCCACATCCACGATACGGGCCTTGCGGACATGATCACCGTGCGGGCGCCCGGCGAGGTCGGCTTCAGGCATGGCGACACAATCGGCCTGGCGCCGCGCGCCGACAGGATCCACAGGTTCGACGCGCAGGGACTGCGGATCGCATGATGCGGCCCGACGGCAAATGCGCGCCCGGACATACGATGCGGGCGGCGGCCCATGGATGAATTGATCCCCCTTTCCGATGCAACGCTCCCCATGCTGTCCGGCGAGGTGCAGGTCCCCCGCTATGACCGCTCCGCGCTGACGCCGGGGATCGTCCATATCGGGGTCGGCAATTTCCATCGCGCTCACCAGGCCTGGTATCTGCACCGGCTGATGCAGGCGGGGCTGGCCGGGGACTGGGCGGTCGTCGGTTCGGGCGTGCGGCCCTACGATGCGGCGATGCGCGGAAAGCTTCTGGCGCAGGATTGCCTGACGACGCTCGTCGAACTCGATTCGGGCGGCATTTCGGCCGAGGTGGTCGGGCCGATGACCGGTTATGTGCCGATCGAGGCCGAAAACCGGTCCCTGATCGAGCGGATGGCGGACCCCGCGATCCGGATCGTGTCCCTGTCGGTCACCGAGGGCGGCTACTATATCGACCCCGCGAGCGGTGACCTGGATGCGCGACATCCCGATATCGTGCACGATGCGGCCAACCCCGGCAGGCCGCGGACCGCCTTCGGGGCCATGGTGGCGGCGCTGCGCCGGCGCCGCGACGGCGGTCTGGGGCCATTCACCGGCCTGAGCTGCGACAATCTGCAAGGCAATGGCGCGATCCTGCGCCAGGCGGTGACGTCGCTGGCGCGGCTCGGCGAGCCCGACCTGGCCGACTGGATCGGCGACAAGTGCAGCTTTCCCAACTCGGTCGTCGACTGCATCGTGCCCGCCACCGGGCCCGAGGAACTTGCCCTGGTCCGGCGCTTGGGCATCGGCGATCGAGCGCCCGTGGCCCATGAGAGCTATCGCCAATGGGTGATCGAGGACGATTTCTGCGCCGGGCGCCCGGACTGGGACCGCGCCGGCGCGGTTTTCTCAAGCCGCGTGCACGACTATGAGGCGATGAAGCTGCGCATACTGAACGCCGGCCATCAGATCATCGCCAATGCGGGCGAACTGCTCTCGCTCCCGACGATCGCCGACTGCATGGCCCATCCCCTGATAGATGCGTTCTTCCGCAAGGTTCAGACCGAGGAGATCATACCCCACGTCAAGCCGGTGGCCGGCATGGGGCCGTCGGACTATCTCGGCCTTGTCGGCCGGCGCTTCTCCAACCGGTCGATCGTCGACACGACGCGGCGCGTCGCCTTCGACGGCTCTTCGCGCCACAGCGGCTTCGTCCTGCCGATCGTGCGCGACGCGCTGTCGGCGGGCGCGCCGGTCGAAGGGCTCGCGCTCGTCGAGGCGCTATGGGCGCGCATGTGCGCGGGCATCCGCGAGGACGGATCGACCATCGAGCCGAACGATCCTTTCTGGGCGCAGCTCGGCCAGGCCGCCCGGGCGGCGCGCGAGCGCCCGACCGCCTGGATTGAGCAACGTCAGTTCTACGGGGATCTTGCCGAAGCACGGCGCTTCGCCGACAGCTTCGCGCAATGGCTGTCGAGGATCTGGGCGGACGGATGCGCAACGGCGCTGAGCGCCTATACCGGTTCTTCCGAACGGCGCCAGCGATACACTGGCTAGAGCGGTTTGTCTTTAGATGGGAGCGGTTTGATGGACAGGATTTTTCGCCGCGGCAAGGAAAACACCGCGGCGCGATCCGACGATCGCGCGAGGCTTTTGACGACGCCACC
>NZ_CFIFWG010000046.1:0-19362 GCF_984466335.1 Roseitalea sp.
GGGCCGCGCGCCCGCCCCGTCGGCGCGCGGCCCGATCAGCGGCCCCCTCGCAACGCCGGCCCATGTCCGCGCCGGCGCGCCACCCGCTGATTGTCTTCGGCCGGTGGTCAGCGGCGCGTCATCCATTCGCGCGTCTGGCGCAGGGCCTTGGCGAGTTCGGGCTTGGTCATCGTCTCGGCGATCTCGGCGCGCAGCGCGCTTGCGCGCGGCGAGCCCTTGATGGCGGCGATGTTGAACCATGTGTGGGCGGCGACCAGGTCCATGGTGCCGTCGCGGCCGGCGGCGCAGGCCAGGCCCATTTCAAACAGAATGTCGGCATTGGCGCCCGCGCCCAGGCCGGCGGAATCGGCGTTCTTAATCTCAAGGCGTGCCATTGTCGAAACCCTCCAGCGCAACCCCGTTTCGTCCCCGGCGCCGTTTTCATCCAAGCGCCTTCGATGGGATAGAGCATGGCGGCAACGCTTGAACGGGTGGCAAACAAGCGTGCTTAACACGGCGCAAACGAAACAAAAACGAGAGGTAAACGCAACGCTTCGTTCAGCAGGCAAGATCTTGAAACGGTTGCGAAAACATCGCGCCTTGACAGATCGTATACCGCGCGGCCGGCAAGCATTCGCTAACCGTGGCGCACCTTTGCCCAGCGAAGGCGGCGTCCTTGCGACCGCCGCGGCGCTTCCAGCGTGCATCAACCGAAGCGTGCATGTATTTACTTTTACGTTCTCGTCAATCATACTGCGCGTCAACCGGCCGGCGGGGCCGGCATCCAGGGAGGTTTTCATGCACAAGACCATGCTCGCCCTTGCGGCGGCCGCCGTGATGGCCGCGACGCCGGCGCTCGCCGACCCGATCGTCGGCAACTGGCGCACGGGCGAAGGCGGCAGCGTCGCCATCGGCCCGTGCGGAAGCGCCTTTTGCATCCAGGTCACCGCCGGCGAGCATGCCGGCAGGCAGATCGGCCGCTTCAACAGGGACGGCGACCGCTATAGGGGGCAGATCACCGACCCGGCCGAGGACCGCACCTATCGCGGCGCGGCGTGGTTCGAGGGCGACACGCTGAAGATGCGCGGCTCCGTGCTCGGCGGCCTTTTCGGCAGGACGGAGAGCTGGACGCGCCGCTGAGCGGCGGGGCCGCGTCCGGTCGGGCGAGGGAGCGAAGCCCAATTGCCTCGTCCCGAGATGCGCGCCCCCGACAAGAGCCTGCGATTTCCCCTCATCGTGAGCCCGTCGAAGGGTGGGGGGAAATCCACACGGCTTACCGCGCCCTTTGCCCGAACAGGATCGCCTGCGCGTCCTTGTCGTCGCGCAGGTTGGTCTGTTCGCGCCTGTCGCGTCCCACCGCAAGGCCGGCCTCGACGGCCGGGCGCGCCTTCATCGCCTCGAACCAGCGCTTGAGATTGGGGAAATCGCCCAGGTCCTGGCCCTGGCGCTCATGGGGCACGACCCAGCCGATCGAGGCCATGTCGGCGATCGAATAGTCGCCGGCGAGGAATTCATGGTCGGCGAGCCGCGTGTTCATGACGCCATAGAGCCGGTTGACCTCGTTTGTGTACCGCTCAATGGCATAGGGCACGGTCTCGGGCGCGTACTGGCGGAAATGGTGCGCCTGGCCGGCCATGGGGCCAAGGCCGCCCATCTGCCAGAACAGCCATTCGTCGACCGCCGTCCGCGCGCGCGGGTCGGCCGGATAGAAGCGATCGAACTTGCGGCCCAGATATTGCAGGATCGCGCCGGACTCGAACACCGAGATCGGCGCGCCGCCCGGCCCTTCGGGATCGACGATCGCCGGCATGCGGTTGTTGGGCGCAATCCTCAGGAAGTCCGGCGCGAACTGGTCGCCCCTGCCGATGTCGACATAGCGCACCTCATAGGGCGCGCCCAGTTCCTCCAGCATGATGGTGATCTTCCAGCCGTTCGGCGTCGGCCAGTAATGAAGTTCGATCGGCTTGGTCTGATGCGGCATGGTCGGCTCCCCTTGTCGGCTCTCATTGTCGGCTCTCATTGTCGGCTCTCATTGTCGGCTTCCTTGGTCGTGCCCCGGCGAACACGGGCGCTCGTCCGGGCGAGGAACGAAACCGTGTTCTGCTTCCTGAACGGCGGCTGAATGGCGGCCTCAGCACCGGTTCAGCGCACCCCTACTAACATGGGCGGCAGGAAAGGACACAGGCAATGCTCGCGCGCCGATTCACCATCATCTGCCTGATCGCGACGATCCTCGCCTTCGTGCTGATCGGCCTGATCGAGCAGGCGAGCGGGCCGGCCTATTCCTGGAAGGTTCAATCCACGGTGGCGTGCGTGTTCGAGCGCCCGCGCGCCTGCGCCATCGCGCACCGGCAGCCCATCGGAGGCACGAGATGACCGCAACGGCCAGGATCGTCCGCCGCGCCATGGACACGATGCGCGTGTGCGCCCGCGCGGCGTTGCTCGCCGCGCTGTTCGTCGGGCCGGTGGCCGGTTTCGCCGCCGCCCGGGCCGACGAGGGCGCGCGCCAGGGCGGCGGCGTCGGCTTCGTGCTCTATGTCAGCCTGATGCGGCCGTGATAGGGCTCGGCGCTTGCGCGAACAACCGATTCACAGCCCCGTCACGCCGCTTTCATCGTGCTGTAACCGCGCTGTTACGATGCGCCGATAGGCATGTGGTGGTCTTGAAAACATGGAGATCCCGATGGCCACGCCTATTTGCGCCGCCGCGACAGCGGTCGCGCTCGCAGCCCTGATGTCGACTGCCGTCTACGCCGAAGAACAACAGTTCCCCGCAACGCTCGCCGGCCATGCGATCATCCCGGCGATGACGCTCGTGCCGCCGCCGGCCGACGCGCCCGCCGATGCCTGGATCTCGGGCAAGTTCGCCGCCGGCCCGGCGCGCGTCGACCGGCCGATGAGCGTCGAGGGCAGCACCGGCGGACTGCACGGCGGTCGCGGCACCGGCCTGTTCCTGCCCTTCATCGGCCAGCCCGTGCAGGGCTTTTCGGGCTTCGCCATGGAGCGCGCCGAGGACGGCTCGATCATCGCGCTGACCGACAACGGCTTCGGCTCCAAGCTCAATTCGCCCGACACGCTGCTGTTCTTTCATCATATCGTGCCCGACTTCGAGGACGGCTCGGTCGAGCGGCGCGAGACGGTCTTCCTGCACGATCCGGATGGCCATGTGCCGTTCCGCATCGCCTATGAGGGCACCAAGGAGCGCTACCTGACCGGCGCGGACTTCGACCTTGAGAGCATTCAGCTGGTCGGAGACGAGATCTGGATCGGCGAGGAGTTCGGACCCTATCTGATCTCGGCGACGCGCCAGGGCCGGGTCACCGGCGTCTTTGCGACGCTGATCGACGGCGAGGAACTGCGCAGCCCGGACCATCCGCGCCTGCGCGTGGGCGCCAGGGCCGGCGCGGACTACCGCCTGCCGCGCTCTTCGGGCTATGAGGGCATGGCGCTGCATCCGGAGACCGGCATGCTGTGGGGCATGCTGGAAAAGCCGCTGCTCGACGAGAACGGCGAAGCCGGCCCGCGCGTGCTCCCGGTGCTCGAATTCGATCCCCAAAGCGGCCAATGGACGGGCAACCGGTTCCTGTTCCCGCTGGCCGACGGCGCAACGGCGATCGGCGACTTCAACTTCATCGACGCCACGCGCGCGCTGGTGATCGAGCGCGACAATGGCGAGGGCGATCCATCGCTCAAATGCGAGGGCGAGCCCGCGCCGGACTGCTTCCCCCACCCGGCCATGCACAAGAGGGTCGTTCTGATCGACACCGCGCGGATCGCGGACGACGGCGTGGTTGCCCGCATCGGCCATGTCGACCTGATGAACATCGCCGACCCGGAGGGCTTGGCCAAGCTTGAAACCGTGGCCGACCGCGACATGACGGGCATCTTCACCATGCCGTTCTTCACCATCGAGGACGTCATGCGCTATGACGAGGAGCACATTGTCGTCGGCACCGACAACAATCTGCCCTTCTCCTCGGGACGCCAGCTCGACGCGGCCAAGGACAATGAGTTCGTGCTGCTGCGCGTGCCCGAACTGCTGAACGCCCGGTAGGCCGGGCGGGGACCCTTGCGGGCGGGCGCGGCCGTGCCCGCCCGCCCGCTTTGCGTCTTTTGCCTGCAATCGTCGGCGCCTATATGGTGGCGCATGGACAAGAGAACGGACGAACCACACCAGGGCGAGGGCCGTGAGGCCGCACAGTTCCTGACACCGCCGCCGGAGCGGCCCCAATTCCACACCGACCCCGCCGAGGCCGTCGCCGCCCTGCATGCCCTCTACGAGCGCAACACCGCCTTCATCCGCGAGCGCTTCGCCGAGATGACCGAAAAGGGCGATCTCGCCGGCCGGGTTCGCGCCTGCTACCCGCAGCTTTCGGTCAGGACCACCAGCTACGGCCAGGTGGATTCGCGGCTCGCCTACGGCCATCTGGCGCAGCCGGGCCATTATGCGACGACCGTCACGCGGCCGGACCTGTTCGGCCGCTACCTGCAAACGCAGATCGGTCTTCTGGTCAGGAACCACGACGTGGCGGTCGAGGTGTCCGAATCGGGCACGCCGATTCCGCTGCATTTCGCCTTCCTGGAAGGCACCCATGTGGACGGCGCCAAGGCCGACCGGTTGGCGCGGCCGCTGCGCGACGCGTTCGACGTGCCGGACCTGAACGTGACCAATGACGACATCGCCAATGGCGATTTCGAGCCGATGCCGGGACGACCCTCGCCGCTGGCGCCGTTCACCGCGCAGCGGATCGACTATTCGCTGCACCGGCTGTCGCACTATACGGCGACGAGCCCCTCGCACTTCCAGAACTTCGTCCTGTTCACCAACTACCAGTTCTACATCGACGAGTTCTGCGCCTATGCGCGCGACCGGATCGCCGACCCGGCCTCCGGTTACGAGAGCTTCGTGCAGCCGGGCAACCTGATCACGCGCGCGGGCGCCACCGAACCCGGCGGCACGCCACCGCCGCGCCTGCCGCAGATGCCGACCTATCACCTGACGCGGCCGGACAGGACCGGCATCACCATGGTCAATATCGGGGTCGGCCCGTCCAACGCCAAGACGATCACCGACCATATCGCCGTGCTGCGCCCGCACGCCTGGCTGATGCTCGGCCATTGCGCGGGCCTGCGCAACACGCAGCAACTGGGCGACTATGTGCTGGCGCACGCCTATGTGCGCGAGGATTCGGTGCTCGACGACGATCTGCCTCTGTCGGTGCCGGTGCCGCCGCTGGCCGAGGTTCAGGTGGCGCTCGAACAAGCCGTGGCGGAGGTGACCGGTCTTTCGGGCTACGACCTCAAGCGCATCATGCGCACGGGCACGGTGGCCACGATCGACAACCGCAACTGGGAACTGCGCGACCAGCGCGGACCGGTCAAGCGGCTGTCGCAGTCCCGCTCCATCGCCCTGGACATGGAATCGGCGACGATCGCGGCCAACGGGTTCCGCTTCCGCGTGCCCTACGGCACGCTCTTATGCGTTTCCGACAAGCCGCTGCACGGCGAGTTGAAAATGCCGGGCATGGCGTCCGACTTCTACCGCACGCAGGTGAACCAGCACCTGATCATCGGCATCAGGGCGATGGAGAAGCTCGCCAGGATGCCGCCCGAACGGCTGCATTCGCGCAAATTGCGCAGCTTCAGCGAGACGGCGTTTCAGTGAAGTTCGGTATGATTGGTCAACCAGACGAGCAGGTTGTCCTTGTTCATCGTACCTGTTTCCAAACGTTCGTAGATGAAGGCGATCACCTCGGCCGGTTCGGCGACGATACGGCGGCCGTTGAGTTCCAGAAAGATGTCGACACAGGCAAAGGCCACGCGCTTGTTGCCGTCGACGAATCCGTGGTTCATCGCAAGGCTCTCCCACAGTGCGGCAGCCTCGTCGATCAATCCGTCATAATAGCCGGTCTGCGGCCGCAGCAGCGCCGCTTCCACAAGCCCCAGGTCGCGGATGCCCGGCGCGCCACCGAAGAGGCGCAACTGTTCCCGATGGATGAACAGCGCTTCGTCAAGCGTGAGATAGATCATGCCCGGACGGCTACTCGGCCAGTGCCTTGTAGACATCGGCCCAGCGTTCGGCGCTCTTTTCGTGCAGCGCCTTCACCGCGGGGCTCACCCGCGCGCTCGATGCGTCTTGCGCCAGCTTGCGGAAGGCATCGGCGGACATTACGACGGCGACGTCACGCCCATTCTTGCGGATGCGCACCGGTCCCGATTGCGCAGCATCAAGCAACCGCCCAAACCGGTTCTTGGCATCCGAGGCATCAAACACGTCGCTCATGGTTTCTTGTCCTGGTTTCTTCTCCGCTCAACGATCGGAGTTTAGCCATTTTGGCCAATTCAGGCAAATCATCCTCGGCTTGCCCGGCATATGGACCGTGGCCGGCCATGAACCCGCGCGCGGCGGATCGGGACCCGGATCGGTCCCTTGACGTCACAGTCCCAGAACCGGCCACAGCGATGCGACCAGCAGCGCCGCCATGGTCCGGTTGAAGGCGCGCAGACGCCCCGGATCGGCCAGAAGGCGCCGCATTCGCAGGCCGATCAGCGCCCAACTGCCGACGGAGGGCAGATTGATGAGCCCGAAGATCAGCGCGACCAGGGCGATCGCGGACAGGCCGCGGTCGGGCGCGTATATGGTGATCGCCGTCAGCGCCATCGTCCACGACTTGGGGTTCACCCACTGGAACGCGGCCGCCTGAAGGAAGGTCAGCGGCGTGCCGCCCGCCCTCCCCTCGCGCGGCGCGCCGGCATCGGCGATCTTCCATGCCAGCCAGAGCAGATAGGCGACCGAAACGATCTTCAGCATCGTGTAGCTGGCCGGAACGGCATCGAACAGGCCCATCAGGCCGGCCCCGACCAGCACGATCATCACGGTGAAGCCGACGCTGATGCCCAGCATGTGCGGCACCGTGCGGCGCAGGCCGAAATTGGCGCCCGAGGCGAGCAGCATCAGATTGTTCGGCCCCGGCGTGATCGAGGAGACGAGCGCAAATGTCGCAAAGGCGGCGAACAGTTCAATCGGCATGGATCAATGTTACACCTGGAACATACACAATGTGCTTTCATTGTTGGCCTGCCAGTGCGATCATGCGCAACGGATGAACGATTTAGACGAAAGAAGCGAAGAAATATTGCGCATCTTGTCCCGCGAGGGCCGGATCAGCAATATCGAACTGGCGGCGCGCGTGAACCTGTCGCCTTCGGCCTGCCTGCGGCGCGTTCAGGAACTGGAGCGCTCCGGCGTGATCACGGGCTATCGTGCGGTGACGGACCGGACCAGGACGGGGCAGAGCTTCGTCGCCTATGTGGGCGTCGGACTGGCCGACCATTCCCGTGCGGCGCAGGAGGTGTTCGAGCAGGCCATTGCGCGCGCGCCGCAAGTGCGAGAATGTCACAATGTGACGGGCATGATCGAGTATCTGCTGCGCGTGGAGGTCGCCGACATCGCCGCCTACAAGCGGTTCCACGCCGAGGTGCTGGGTGAAATCACGCAGGTGCGCTCGATCACCACCTATGTGGTGATGGGCTCGCCCAAGGACGAGCGGGCGTGAGCGGCGGCGCATGCCTGTCCGATCCGTTCCGACGCCGCGCCGCGCGATGCCGAGGACCCGAGATGCCCAAGACTCGCGATGCCCAAGACCCGAGATGGACCGCCGCCTTCTTCTCGAATTCCTGCTGGGCATCGTGCTTGTGTCGCTCTCCAGCTCCGTCGCCTTGGCCGTCTGCTGTCTCATCACGCGGCGGATCGCGTGGGAATACCGGATCAAGGCGAGGCGTAGGAGGCGCCCGGCGCGGCCGTCGGCGAGAGCGAGACGGCGCGGCAAGCGCCGCCCGCCGAGCGCCGCCCGCCATGAGCGGACCTTGTCATCGCCCTTTATTACGCTTACGTAAATGTCAGATAAAGCCGCCACCGCGATCGGTTGCGGGGTTGCCGGCAATCGCATATGGCCGCGGTCGCGCAGGGTCTGCTCATACGTCATCCTGCGACCCGCATCTCATATGCGATTGCCCCGATTGCGGCGCAATGCGGTCTTGAAGCGTGCGCGCGCGGCGCGCTAACTGAGGGCAAAAGCGCGCAAGCACAAGCCAAGCGTGCGGGATGGCGGCCGGCAGGCGGCGCATTTGGAGGAACCCGATGAGCGAAGGCAACGGCGCGGACGATCCGAGGAACGAGCCGCGCGAATCGATGGAGTTCGACGTCGTCATCGTCGGCGCGGGGCCGGCGGGCCTTGCCGCCGCGATCCGGCTCAAGCAGATCGACGCGGCCCTGTCGGTCGTCGTCCTGGAAAAGGGCGCCGAGGTGGGCGCCCATATCCTGTCGGGCGCGGTGATCGATCCGGTCGGGCTCGATACGCTGATCCCGGACTGGCGCGACGATCCAGACCAGCCGCTCAAGACGCCCGTCACCGACGACAGGTTCCTCTATCTGGGTCCGGCCGGCGGCATCCGGCTGCCCAATTTCGCCATGCCGCCGCTGATGAGCAATCACGGCAACTATATCGCCTCGCTCGGCAATGTGTGTCGCTGGCTGGCGGCGCGCGCCGAGGCGCTGGGCGTCGAGATCTATCCCGGTTTCGCCGCCGCCGAACTGGTGCTGGACGAGGGGGGCGCGGTGAAGGGCGTCGCCACCGGCGACATGGGCATCGGGCGCGACGGCGAGCCGACGGCGATGTTCGCGCGCGGCATGGAACTGCACGGCAAATATGTCCTGATCGGCGAAGGCGTGCGCGGCTCGCTCGCCAAGCGGCTGATCGCCCGGTATGCGCTCGACGAGGGCAAGGAACCGGGCAAGTTCGGCCTGGGGATGAAGGAGCTGTGGCAGGTCGATCCGGCAAGGCACGCGCCCGGCCTGGTGCAGCATTCGTTCGGCTGGCCGCTGGGCAACGGCACCGGGGGCGGCTCGTTCCTCTATCATCTCGAAGACAATCAGGTCGCGGTCGGCTTCGTCGTTCACCTGAACTACAAGAACCCGTATCTGAAGCCGTTCGAGGAGTTCCAGCGCTTCAAGACTCATCCGATGATCCGCGAGACGTTCGAGGGCGGCAAGCGCATCGCATACGGGGCCCGCGCGATCACCGAGGGCGGCTGGCAGTCCGTGCCGAAAGTCTCGTTCCCTGGTGGCGCGCTGATCGGCTGCTCGGCGGGCCTGGTCAACGTGCCGCGCATCAAGGGCAGCCACAACGCCATGCTGTCGGGCATCCTGGCCGCCGACAAGGCGGCCGAGGCGATCGCCGCCGGCCGCGCCAATGACGAGGCGCTCGACGCCTATGAGGCCGAATGGCGCGGCGGCCCCATCGGCAAGGATCTGAAGAAGGTGCGCAACGTCAAGCCGCTCTGGTCGCGCTTCGGCACCCTGGCCGGCGTGGCCATCGGCGGCATCGACATGTGGATCAACCAGTTGACGGGCGGCTGGTCGCCGCTCGGCACGATGCGCCACGGCAAGGCGGACCATGAATCAACGGAACTGGCATCCAAGCATGGGCCGATCGCCTATCCGAAGCCGGACGGCGAAGTCTCGTTCGACCGGTTGTCCTCGGTGTTCCTGTCCAACACCAACCATGAGGAGGATCAGCCGATCCATCTGAAGGTGGCCGATGCCGGCCTTCAAACGCGCTCCGAATATGCCGACCATGCCGGCCCGTCCTGGCGCTACTGCCCCGCGGGCGTCTATGAATGGCTCGACGAGGGCGGCAACACGGTCGGCGACGACGCCGAAAGGGGCGCGGACGATGCGGTGCGGTTCCAGATCAACGCGCAGAACTGCGTGCACTGCAAGACCTGCGACATCAAGGACCCCAACCAGAACATCGACTGGACGGTGCCGCAGGGCGGCGAAGGCCCGGTCTATCCGAACATGTGAGGATGGCCGGCCAAGCCGCCCGCAGCCAAAGCGCACGTTGACCCTCGGGCTTGCCCCGAAGGGAAGCGCAAGCCTTGGCCGGACAAAATGGCGAAGGCCCGGTCTATCCGAACATGTGAATGGGCGGCACATACCACTTTTGCGCGATTTTAACTGGTGTTATTGCTCTTTATAATTGTCCCCACCGAGGCGATCATGGGGAGCGGTCGAGCGATGCATTGGCGGTTGCGCGTCCTTCTTGCGGCTCTCATCGTGTTTTCGGTGTCGAGTCCGGCACTTGCGGCCCGCTGCACGGATTATCGGAGCTGCGAGCAGGCCGTGCGCGCCTGGTGCGCGGGGCAGCATCCGCGCGCCGATGGCGACGGGGACGGCATACCGTGCGAGAATGTCTGCCCGTCCAAGCGCGTCGTCGACCGGATCCGGGCACGGATCGGCTGTTGAGGCGCCGCCGCGCGTTACCAGAAGGTGGGGACGAACCGCGCGTCCCTCAGCGTCGAAAAGGCGGGATCGGCCGAGATGAGGCGATGGCCGGTGACGATCGATGTGGCCGCGATGATGCGGTCGAACGGAGCGCGGTGCGGCCAGTCGAGCGTGGCGGCGGTCTCGGCGATCTGGCCGTCAACCACTGCGACCTGCCCGCCCATCCGGGCGACGACGGGGATCAGTTCGTGCCGATAGGGTTCCATTTCCGGCCATTTGCCGGCGCGCAGCTTCTGCCCGATTTCATAAAGGCTGACCGCGCTGACGATCACCATGTCAACCGCGTCAATCATCCCGACGACATCCGGAGGAATGCGCCGGTCGCCTTGCAAGGTCCATGCAAGGGCGTGGGTGTCGAGCAGGGCCGCCTTCAAAACCGGTCTTCGCCCCGGCCTTCCCAGAGCGCCAGCTCCTCTTCGTCCATCGGCTCGAACCAGTCCGGCCCCGGACCCTTGAGCTTGTCGGCCATCAGTGCGAAGCGTCGCTTCGGCTTGCGCTCGACCGGCACGAGCTTCACCATCGGCGTGTCGCCCCTGGCGATGATCACCTCCTCGCCCCGGCATGCGGCCTCGATCAATTTCGACAATTGCGTCTTTGCCTGGTGCACCTTGACCTGCATGGAGACCACCCCGCTTAGCTAACCTCGCTAAGTTAGCGGCCCAGCCACGCATTGGCAACGTCATGCGTTCAGGGGTCCCCGGTCGCCGTCAGGCCGATACCGCCCGTGGCGCGCAAGCCAAGATCGGGGGCGGCATTGCGGACCGGGCCGGTTGCGCTATCGTGCCGGCGATGAGCAAGGCGAAGCGGGCATATGCGGCACTCGTGCTGGCCGCGGCGCTGTCGATCTGCGGCGGCCCCGGCGCCGCGCAGGAAACGGCCGGCACGGGCGAACCGGCCCTGACGGCGGGCTACGCCTTCTCCGATGCGCTTGGCGGCTTTCGCATCACCGCGGCATCGGGGCTGGGCACGCGCGGCGATCCGATCCGCATCACCCAGCATGTGTTCTCGGCGAAAGCCTCCACGCTGATGATCCGCGCGACCAAGCCGATCAACCCGTTCGCGCACCCCAAGACGCACGCGACCGGAACGCTGCATTTCGACATCACGGTGGTCAATCGCTCCGGCCTGCCCTGGATCGGCGCCGAATTCGAGTTGCAGGAGGCGATCGGCAAGGCCAGCGTCTACGGAGACGGGCTGTCGTTCGACCAGCGGCGCACCGGCAACTACCGCACCGTGTCCGACCGGTTCGCCCGCTGCCAGCAGGATTTCGAGCCGTTCGACCGCATCCTGTTCCATGACGGCTTCGTCGATCCGGGCCAACGCGCCTCGTTCCGCTTTCTGGTCACCGACCTGACGCCGGCGCGGATGTTCTACATCCGGTTCGATCCGCGCATTCCGGCCTCGTGACGTTGCACGGACCGGCCCGCTCTGCGAAAGAAGGCGGAACGGATGAACCATGACCGACAGCGCCGATATCAGCCGCGAGCATCTGGAACAGCTCCTGCGCTTCTATCAGGAAAGCGGGCTCGACTTCGCGCTTCGGCCCGAGCCGGCCGACCGGTTCGCGCCACAGGCGGCGGCTCCGAAGTCCGAGGCGAGCGCCACCGGCCCGGGCAGGGCGCCCGCGCCGGGCCAGGCACCGCGCCCGACGGCACCGCCCCCGCCCGAACGCCCCGCCCCGCAGGTGACGGTGCCGGACGGCCAGGCCGTCGCCCTGGCCGAGCAGGCCGCGGCCGGCGCCGCCGACCTCGATGCGCTGCGCGCCGCCGTCACCGCGTTCGAAGGCTGCAACCTCAAGCGCAGCGCGCGCCATACCGTCTTCGAGGGCGGCGAACGCGGCGCGGACCTGATGCTGGTCGGCGGGGCGCCCTCGCGCGACGACGACAGGAACGGCGAGGCCATGTCGGGCCTGGACGGCATCCTGCTGGGCAAGATGCTGGCGGCGATCGGGCTCGACCGGCGCACGGACGCCTATTGCGGCTTCTGCGTGCCCTGGGCCGTGCCGGGCGGCGAGGCGCCAACGCCGCTGCACCTTAAGATCTGCGCGCCTTTCGCGCGCCGGCAGGTCGCGCTCGCCGGACCGCGCATCGTCATCGCGCTGGGCAATGTCGCAGCGCAGCAGCTGTTTGCGGCGACCGATCCGATCACGCGGCTGCGCGGGCGCTGGATCGAGGCCGATTTCGGCGCCGGCCCGGTCGCGGTGACCGCCCTGTTCGAGCCGGCCTTCCTGCGCGAGCAGCCGCATTTCAAGCGCATGGCCTGGCTCGATCTTGTGGCGATCAGCAAACGCCTGGCCGCGCCCGCCTCCGCCCCCTGACGGCGCGCCCTCGCAACGCCGTGTCGCCCGCTGACGCGCCTTCGACACGAACATCCGTTATGATCGGATCCAACCGGCGGCACCGAGACGGGAGCCTTCCATGCTGCGCCACATCGTTCCCGTCACGGGGCTGATGCTGTCGACCTTCTTCCTGCTGGCCGGCAGCGGCCTGACCGGCATCGCGATCCCGTTGCGCGCCGGCATCGAGGGCTGGAGCCCGGTCACGATCGGCTGGATCGGCTTCGGCTACGCGCTGTGCTTCACCGCCGGCTGCGTGATCGTGCCGCGCATGGTGCGGCGGGTCGGCCATGTGCGCGTCTATGCCGTGCTGGCGACGATGCTCGCCATGTCGCTGCTGCTGCACGCCCTGATCATCCATCCGCTGGCCTGGATCGCCATTCGCGGCATCGCCGGCTTCGCGCTGGCCGGCGCCTACATGGTGGTGGAAAGCTGGCTCAACGAGAAGGCGACCAACGATTCGCGCGGCCAGATCTTCTCCTTTTACATGATCATGAACATGGTCGGCCTGATGGCCGGCCAGTTCATGGTGCTGCTCGGCGACCCGGCGACCACCACATTGTTCATCATCGCCGCGCTTCTTTATGCGATGGCGGTGATCCCGACGGGCCTTTCCAACGCGGTCTCGCCGCAGCCCCTGACCGAGGTCAGGCTCGATCTGGGCAAGCTCTACCGCAATTCGCCGGCGGCGATGGTCGGCATGCTGATGGTCGGCGTCATCGTGGGCACCTGGAACTCCCAGGCGCCGGTGTTCGCCGAGCGGAGCGGGCTGACGGGCAACCAGATCCCGCTGATGCTGGCGCTCGCCATGATCTCGGGCGCGATCTTCCAGCTGCCGCTGGGGCGCGCCTCGGACCGGATGGACCGGCGCTATGTGATGGTCCTTGCGGGCCTGGTCGGCGTCGGCTGCGCGGCGGCCTACCGGTTCGTGCCGGGCGCCGACACAGCGCCGGGCGTGTTCGTGACGGTCTTCGTTCTGGGCGCGATCCTGTTCCCGATCTATTCGCTGGTCGTCGCCCACGCCAACGACTATGCCGAACCGAGCGACTTCGTCGAAATCTCCTCGGGGCTTTTGATCGTCAACGGCGCGGGCGCGATGATCGGCCCGGTGCTCTCGGGCTTTCTGATCGACGGGCTGGGTCCGGGCGGGTTCTTCCTGTCGCTGGCGCTGCCCTTTGCGGTCTTCGGCGGCCATGCGGCCTGGCGCATCACCCAGCGCGAGGCGGCGCCGGCCGAAGAGATGACCGACTACAACTACATGCCCTCGACCCGCAGCCAGACGCCCGAGACGTTCAATCTCGATCCGCGTTCGGAGGAGGAGTGAAGAACGGGCCATGCCCGGCCTTCCCTCGTCCTTCGGGGGAAAGCCGGCCTCACCCGTGCGGCGGCGTGACCGGCCGCGCCTTGCCGCGTTCGAGCCCGAGCCGGTGCTCGCGATAGATGATGAAGATGCCCGAGGCGACCACGACCGCCGAGCCGACAAGGGTCGCAAGCGTCGGATATTCGGCGAACAGGACGATGCCGATGACGATCGACAGGACCACGGAGGTGTATTCGAACGGGGCGATGGTCGAGGTTTCGGCATAGCGGTAGCTCTGCGTCAGCAGGATCTGGCCCAGACCGCCGCAAAAGCCGGCGGCGATCAGCGCCGCCCCCTGTTCCCAGCGCAGCGCCTGCCAGCCGAACGGAACGGTGAACAGCGCCAGAACGCTCGCCGTGATCGAAAAGTAAAGGACGATCGTGGTGGTCTTTTCGGTGTCGACCAGCTTGCGCACCAGGACGAAGGCGAAGGCGGCGAACAGCGCGCTCACGAAGGTGGCGATCGCGCCGAGCGCCTGGTCCGCATCGCCCCCGCCGCGCAGGAGCTGAAGGTTGGGCCAGGAAATGATGGTCACGCCGACCAGGCCGATGACGACGGCGCTCCAGCGGTAGCGGCGCACCGCCTCGCCCAGGATCAAGGCGCCCAGCACCACCGTCAGCAGCGGCCGCGCATAGCCGATCGCGATCGCATCGGGCAGCGGCAGCCGGGTCAGGCCGAAAAAGCCCAGTCCCATCGCGGCCACCCCGACAATGCCGCGCAAGACATGGCTGAGCGGCCGGTCGGTCTTCCAGGCATCGGCGAATTGCCGCGTCGCCAACAGATAGGCGAGGATCGGCAGGATGGCGAAGAAGGATCGGAAGAACACGATCTGGCCCGGCGGCAACGGCCCTGTCAGCTTGATCGCGGTGGCCATGGCCATGAACGCGCATACGGAACCAACCTTCAGCGCAATGCCTAGGAGCGGGTTCTTCTCGGTGCTGGACGCAACGGTCGGGGAGGCCACCGGGCTTCAATGGACCCGCGCCGCCGCGAATGCAAGGGTGCGGGGCCGTCGGCCCATGGCCGATGACGCAGCGATGGGTATCGTGTAGAGGAGCGGTTTCAGCGGCCGCAACGAGCAAGGAACGCAAGCGCATGCGCACCGAAGAGGGACAAGCGGTCAGGCTTGAGGACTACCGGCCGAGCGACTATCTCATCGACGCGGTGCACCTGACCGTCCGGCTCGATGCCAGGCGCACGCACGTGACCGCCAGGCTGGCGGTGCGCCGGCGCGGCGGCGTCGCCCCGGAGACGCCGCTGACGCTCGACGGCGACGGGCTGACCTTCGCCGGCGCGCGCATCGATGGCGCGCAAGCGGGCGATGCGGCGGTCGCGGCGACGCCCGACGCCCTGACGCTCGGCGCCCCGCCCGCCGGCGAAACCTTCACGCTCGAAATCGACACGGTCCTCGACCCGGCCGCGAACAGCCGGCTCATGGGCCTTTACCGGACGGCCGGAAACTATTGCACCCAGTGCGAGGCGGAGGGCTTTCGCCGCATCACCTATTTCCTCGACCGGCCCGATATCCTTTCGGTCTACACGGTGCGGATCGAGGCCGACCGGAAGGATGCGCCGCTCCTGCTGTCGAACGGCAACCGGGTCGAAAGCGGGCAGGCCCATGGCGGCCGGCACTTCGCCGTCTGGCACGACCCCCACCCCAAGCCGTCCTATCTGTTCGCCCTGTTCGCCGGCAATCTCGGCGTCGTCGAGGACCGTTTCGTCACCGCATCGGGCCGTGCGGTGAGCCTCAGGATCCATGTCGAGCACGGCAAGGAGGCCCGGACGTCCTACGCGATGGAGGCGCTCAAGCGGTCGATGCGGTGGGACGAGGAGCGGTTCGGGCGCGAATATGATCTCGACATCTTCCAGATCGTCGCCGTTTCCGACTTCAACATGGGCGCGATGGAAAACAAGGGCCTGAACATCTTCAACGACAAATATGTCCTCGCCGACCCCGAGACCGCGACCGACCAGGACTTCGCCTCGATCGAGGCGATCATCGCGCACGAATATTTCCACAACTGGACCGGCAACCGCATCACATGCCGCGACTGGTTCCAGCTCTGCCTGAAGGAAGGGCTGACGGTCTATCGCGATCAGGAGTTCTCCGCCGACATGCGCAGCCGCGCGGTCAAGCGCATCGCCGACGTGCGCGTCCTGCGATCGCACCAGTTCCCCGAGGACGCAGGCCCCCTCGCCCATCCGGTCCGGCCGAAAAGCTACAGGGAGATCAACAATTTCTATACGGCGACCGTGTACGAGAAAGGCGCCGAGATCGTCCGCATGCTGCGCACGCTCGTCGGCGCGCAGGGCTTCGCCGCCGGCATGGACCTTTATTTTGACCGCCATGACGGCGAGGCGGCCACGGTCGAGCAGTTCCTGGCCTGCTTCGCCGAGGCGACCGGCGCCGATCTTTCGCAATTTGCGCTCTGGTACGAGCAGCCCGGGACGCCAAACCTGGCTTTGGCGACGCGTTACGACCGCTCCGCCCGAACCCTGACGGTGACGGTGGACCAGGCGCTCAAGCCGCCCGTCGCCGGCGCGCCGAACGCGCCGATGCACATTCCGGTGGCGTTCGGCCTCGTGGGACCGGACGGCCAGGCCATGGGCTTCGACCATGCGGAGGGCGCCCGCGTCACCGCGCATGCGGGCGAGGACGCGGTGATGCACATCACCGAGCCGCGCCAGGCGATCGTCTTCAAGGGCGTTGCCGCCGAGCCCGTCCTTTCGGTGCTGCGCGGCTTTTCGGCGCCGGTGACGCGCGTGCCGCAGGCGCCGGTCGAGGATCGTGCCTTTCTGGCGCGGCACGATGCCGACCCGTTCTCGCGCTGGGAATCGCTCAACAGCCTGATCGTCGACGACCTCAAATCGGCGGTGCGCGCCGTGCGGGAGGGCGGGCAGATCACCCTCAGCGACACGCTGGCCGACAGTTTCGCCGCGCTTGCCGGCGACAGCGCGCTCGACAATGCCTACCGCGCCCTTTGCCTGACCATGCCGAGCGAAGCCGACATTGCGCGCGAGATCGGCCATGACATCGACCCCGACGCGATCCACCGCGCGCGGCGCGGCGTCACGGTCCGCCTGGCCGCAGCCTGCGAGCGCGTGCTCGCGCGCGTCTTCCACCAGTTGCAGCCGCGCCGGCCCTACGACCCCGGCGCGGAGGGAGCCGGCCGCCGCGCGCTGCGCAACGCGGCGCTGACCATGCTGTGCCATGCAACCGGCAGCATCCAGACGGCGCAGACAATGCTGGCCGACGCCGACAACATGACCGACCGCGCCCACGCCCTGACGGTCATGGCGCACCAGGCACCCGACGCCGAGGCGACGCGCGCCGCGCTCGAAGCGTTCCGAAGCGCCTTCCGGAGCGAGCCCATCGTGCTCGACAAATGGCTCACGGTTCAGGCCACCGTGCCGCGCCACGAAACGGTCGAGGTGGTGCAGGCGCTGACGCGGACGCCCGGCTTTTCATGGGACAATCCGAACCGGATCCGCGCGCTGATCGGCGCCTTCGCCACCGGCAACCCGGTCGCCTTCAACCGCCCGGACGGGCACGGCTACGAACTGCTGACCGGCGCGATCGGACGGATCGACGCCAAGAACCCGCAGGTCGCCGCGCGCCTGATGACCGCAATGCGCTCATGGCGAAACCTGGAATGCGGCCGGCGCGGGCGCGCCCGGGCGGCCATCGCCGCGCTTGGCCGCAACAGGCATCTGTCCGGCGATCTCAAGGACATCGTCGACCGGACGCTGGCCTGATCGCCGGTTTCGCCGGCCCGATATGCCCATGCCGCGCCTATGGCGAGGTTAAAAAATCCTTACCGCCGTCTGGACAGGCCGAATCGGTTTTGATTCATTGTGACCGATTCGGCAGTTCCAGTATCTGCGTCGCGTTCCAACTATAGCAATGAGTGGCCCCTATCAGGACGGTGCGGCTTTGTGGCCGCCGGGGAGAATACGTGGCATTAAGCGAGACCAGCAAGGCTGAACCGGGCGGCATGACGGGCCTTGCCCGCTTCCTGGCGGAACCGGCCTTCAAGCGTCTGCTCGCCCTGGAACCCTGGCTCAAACGCTCCATCCCGATCCTGATCCTGGTCTTCCTGGCCGTCGTCTTCACCGCCCGCGCGGTGGCCCTGATGAACGATCGCGAGGCGGCAGGGGAACAGGCGCGCATCTTCCTGTCGCTGATGGCCGAGGCGGGCGCGGGCGCCGTCCGCCAGGCCCAGCGCAACGGGTTCACGCCCCAGACCGCCGCCGATTTCGACCACATCCTGTCGCGGACGCTGCCCACCGAGGCGCTCTCGGACGCTCGCTTCTTCCTCGTCGCCGAGGCGTCCGGCACCATCGTCGGCCAGCGTGGCGGGGCGGTCGACCGGATCGGCGAGAACCTGAAGACGCGCCTGGACGGCATCCAGCCCCTGACGATGTTCGGACAGGGTGCGGGCGTCCTTGAGGTCACGGCCGGGGATCGCGTCCTGCTGGGCGCGGCGGCGCACGCCACCGACGGGGCCGGCTTTCTCATGGTCGCGCTGCAACCGGCCGAGGCGGTCTATGCCTCCTGGCGGCAGCGCGCCTCGATGAACGTGGCGCTGTTCGTTGCGACGTCGTCGATCCTGCTGATCCTTCTTTATGCCTATTTCGGCCAGGTCGCGCGCACGCGCGAGGCCGACCAGGTCTATTGCGAGACCCACAAGCGCATGGACCTTGCCCTGTCGCGCGGCCATTGCGGGCTGTGGGACTGGGATCTGGCGCGGGCGCGCGTTTACTGGTCGCCTTCCATGTTCGAGCTTCTGGGCTACGCGCCGGTCAGCGACGTGTTGTCCTTCGGCGATGTCGCCAGGCTCGTCCACCCCGAGGATGCCGACCTGTTCGACGTCGCCGAACAGGCCGCGGCGATGCGGATCAAGGGCGTCGACAGGATCCTGCGCATGCGCCACGCGGACGGGCACTATGTGCGCCTGCGCATTCGCACCGAGCTTGCCGAGCGTCCCGGCCACGGCAACCACCTGATCGGCATCGCGGTGGACATGACCGAGCAGCACAGGCTGACCGAACTGTCGCAGATCGCAAGCCAGAACCTCAAGGCGGCGATCGAAAACACGTCGGAAAGCTTCGCGCTTTGGGACCGGCAGGACCGCCTGGTGCTGTGCAACCGCAAATTCATGGAGATCAACGGGCTGGACGAAAGCCGTATCCGCATCGGCATGAAGCGGTCCGACATCGACGCCATCATGCGCGCGCCGGTCACCGAGCGGCGCATCCCGCAGGCCGGTGACGGCGCGGTGACGCTGGAACGGCAGATCGCCGACGGTCGCTGGTTGCAGATCAACGAGCGCGCCACCCCGGC
>NZ_CFIFWG010000047.1:0-19217 GCF_984466335.1 Roseitalea sp.
ATCTGATCTATGCCAGCAATGTCCTGCATGTGGCGCCGTTTGTGGTGACCGAGAACTTGCTCAAGGGGGCCGCGCAGATTTTGAGCCCAAGCGGCGTTCTGGTCATCTATGGACCGTTCAAGCGACACGGCGACTGGGTGTCTGACGGTAACCAGCGCTTCGACGGCACGTTGCGAGAAACCAATCCCGAATGGGGTATCCGGGATGTCACCGAGATCAAGGATCATGCCCAAACGCGTCGGCTTGAACTTGATGCGGTGACCGAAATGCCTGCCAACAACTCCATGCTCGTTTTGCGCCCGACCAGCCATCACTCCGCCTCGTCCTCATAACCGACCAGATTGAGCGGTTTGGCCCTTATCTGCGCCAGTTCGCACCAGCGCACCAGCGCCTCCTCGCGGCCATGGGTCACCCAGACCTCGGATGCGCCGGTGTCGCCAATGGTCTCGGTCAGTTCGATCCAGTCGGCATGGTCCGACAGGATCAGCGGCAGTTCGACGCCGCGCTGCTTGGCCCTTTGCCGAACCCGCATCCAGCCCGAGGCGAAGCAGGCGACCGGATCGGGAAAGCGTCGCGCCCATTTGTCGGCGAAGGCCGAGGGCGGACCGACGACGATCTTTCCGGCGAACTGGTCCCTTGCGCCCTTGTCGACGGTGGCCGGGGCCAGCGGCCCCAGATCGATGCCGCGGCCCTGGTAGTAGTGACATAGCTTTTCCATGGCGCCGTGGATGTAGATGGTCTCGGTGTAACCGGCCTTGCGGATCAGCGCGATGACGCGCTGCGCCTTGCCCAGCGCATAGGCGCCGACCAGATGGGCGCGCTCGGGGAAGCGGGCGACGCTGTCGAGAAGCCGGCTGATCTCGCTGCCATCGTCGGGATGGACGAACACCGGCAGACCGAAGGTCGCCTCGGTGATGAAGACGTCGCAGGGCACAAGCTCGAAGCCGGCGCAGGTGGGGTCGGCGCGGCGCTTGTAATCGCCCGAGGCGACGATGCGCGTGCCACCCTTTTCAACGGCGATCTGCGCCGAGCCGAGCACATGGCCTGCCGGATGGAAGGAGACCGTGACCCCATCGACGGTGGCCGTTTCGCCGCACACCGCCTCCTGCGTCGCGCCGGCGAAAGTCTCCCCGTAGCGGATACCCATAATGTCGAGCGTTTCCTTGGTCGCCATCACATGGGCGTGGCCGGCGCGGGCATGGTCGGCATGGCCATGGGTGATCAGCGCGCGTTTCACCGGCCTGACCGGATCGATGTAGAAATCGCCCGGCGGGCAGTAGAGCCCCTTGTCGGTCGGGTGCAGCAGCGCTTGGGGTTTCATCGACCCGAAGATAGCTGTCCGCCTTTTTTGCGCAAGCCGATTGCGGAACCTTTCGCGAACGCTATTGTCGACCCATGCGCCCGCTTTCGCCGCCGGACAGCGCCAAGTCGACCCTGTTCTCGCTGCCCGCTCCCTTCCAGGGCTGGTTCGCCAAGAAGGGCTGGCGGCCGCGCGCGCACCAGTTGGAACTGTTGGCGAAGGCCGAAGCGGGCCGGTCGGCGCTGCTGATCGCGCCGACCGGCGCGGGCAAGACGCTGGCCGGCTTCCTGCCAAGCCTTGTCGAGCTGACCCGGCGCGGCAGGTCGAAACCGGGCGCGATCGAGCCCGGCGTGCACACGCTCTACATTTCGCCGCTCAAGGCGCTGGCCGTCGATATCGAGCGCAATCTGGGCGTGCCGGTCGGCCAGATGGGCCTGCCCGTGACCGTCGAGACGCGCACCGGCGACACGCCGGTCTCCAAGCGGCAGCGCCAGAGGCGCGCCCCGCCCGACATTTTGCTGACCACCCCCGAACAGGTGGCGCTGCTCCTGTCGCACAGGGATGCGGACCGCTTCTTCGCCGATCTGCGCTATGTGATCTTCGACGAACTGCATGCGCTCGTCACCTCCAAGCGCGGGCAGCTTCTGGCGCTGGGGCTGGCGCGGCTGCGCACGCTACGGCCCGGCCTTCAGACCATCGGCCTGTCGGCGACGGTCTCCGAGCCGGACGCGTTGCGCCGCTGGCTGGTGCCGCAGGCGCCCGGCGCCGATGCCCTGGCCGAACTGATCACCGTGACCGGCGGCGCCAGGCCGGAGATCTCGATCCTCAAATCCGAGGACCGCATTCCCCGGTCGGGCCATTCGGCGCGCCATGCGCTGCCCGACGTCTATGAGGCGATCAAGGCGCACCGCACGACGCTGATCTTCGTCAACACGCGTTCGCAGGCCGAACGGATCTTCCAGGCGCTCTGGACGCTGAACGAGGAGAGCCTGCCGATCGCCCTTCATCACGGTTCGCTCGATGCCGGGCAACGCAGGAAGGTGGAGGCGGCGATGGCGCGCAACGCGCTGCGCGCGGTCGTCGCCACCTCGACGCTCGATCTTGGCATCGACTGGGGCGATGTGGACCTTGTCGTCCATGTCGGCTCGCCCAAGGGCGCAAGCCGCCTCGCCCAGCGCATCGGCCGCGCCAACCACCGCATGGACGAGCCGTCAAGGGCGATCCTCGTGCCGGCCAACCGGTTCGAGGTGATGGAATGCCAGGCCGCGCTCGATGCCAACTATCTGGGCGCGCAGGACACGTCGCCCATCGAGCCGGGCGCGCTCGACGTTCTCTGCCAGCACATTCTGGGCATGGCCTGTTCGGCGCCGTTCCATGCCGACGATCTTCATGCGGAGGTGACGAGCGCTGCGCCCTATGCCGATCTCGACCGCGAAACCTTCGACCGTTGCGTGCATTTCGTCGCCCATGGCGGCTATGCGCTCCAAACCTATGAGCGCTATGCCAGGATCAGGCGGGCCGGGGACGGCACCTGGCGCATCGCCCATCCGGCCGTCGCGCAGCAATATAGGCTCAACGCGGGCACCATCGTCGCCGCGCCCGAACTCGATGTGCGGCTCGTGCGGCCGGGCGCCGGAACCAAGGCGCGCGGCGGCCGCGTGCTCGGCAGGATCGAGGAGGTCTTCCTCGAACAGCTCGTTCACGGCGACACGTTCCTGTTCGCCGGCAAGGTGCTGCGCTTCGAGGGCATTCGCGAGAATGTCTGCTTCGTTTCCAGCGCGCCGGGCCTCGAAGCCAAGGTGCCCGCCTATATGGGCGGCAAGTTTCCGACCACGACTTTCCTGTCGGCCCAGGTGCGCGCGATGCTCGCCGATCCCGCGCAATGGCATCGGCTGCCCTCCCAGGTCTCTCAATGGCTCGGCCATCAACGGGACAGGTCCGTGGTTCCTAATGCCTCCGACATGCTGGTCGAGACGTTTCCGCGCGGCGAACGGTTCTACATGGTGGCCTACCCGTTCGAGGGACGGCTCGCGCATCAGACATTGTGCATGCTTCTGACGCGTCGGCTCGAACGGGCCGGGGCGCGGCCGATCGGCTTCGTCGCCTCCGATTACGCGGTGGCGATCTGGAGCCTTGGAGACATGGGCGCGATGATCGCGCGGGGCGAACTGCCGCTCGCCGAACTGTTCTCGCAGGACATGCTGGGCGACGATCTGGAGGCCTGGCTCGACGAGAGCTTCGTCTTCAAGCGCTCGTTCCGCTATTGCGCGCTGATCGCCGGGCTGATCGAAAAGCGCCATCCGGGCAAGGAGAAGTCGGGCCGGCAGGTCACCGTCTCCACCGACCTGATCTACGATGTGTTGCGCAGCCACGAGCCGGACCACATCCTGCTCCAGGCCACCCGGAACGACGCCCGCGCCGGCTATCTGGACATTGGCCGGGTCAACGCCCTGCTCGCTCGCATCAGGGGGCGAATCGTGCATAAGGGGCTCGACCGGATCTCGCCGCTGGCGGTGCCGGTGATGCTGGAGATCGGCAAGGAGCCCGTCATCTCTTCGGAAACCGGCGATGCGTTGATGGCCGAAAAGGCAATGGCGACCCAGGCGCTGGTGCGCGAGGCGATGGGCGAGGACATGGTGGATTGATGTGGCCGGCCCTTAAGGGATTGGAAGCGACGCGGGCCGGCGAGGCGCTGGCCGTCGACTATGGCGGCGAACGCGTGCTGCTCGACCCGGCCGGCGCGGCCTTCTTCGCCGGTGTCTCGATGCTGGCGGTCGCCGACCTGCATCTGGAGAAGGGGGCCTTCTTTGCGCGCCGGCGCATGTTCCTGCCGCCCTACGATACGCCGGCGACGCTGGCCCGGCTGGCCGCGCTGGTCGCCAAATATGATCCCAAGGTCGTCGTTTCGCTGGGCGACGGTTTCCACGATGACGAGGCCAGCGGGCGCCTTGCGCCCGAGACCGTCGCGGCGGTCGAGGCGCTGGCCGCCGGGCGCACCATGGTCTGGGTGCCCGGCAATCACGATCCGAGCCCGCCCGCCAACGTGCCCGGCGACAGCGTCGATCGCCTCGCCATGGGCCCGGTCACGTTTCGCCACATCGCCGAACGCGATTGCCTGACGCACGAAGTGTCCGGCCATTATCACCCCGCCGCGATCCTGCGCGGCCGCGGCAAGGCGGTGCGTCGTTCCTGCTTCGCCTCGGACGGCATCCGGCTGATCCTGCCGGCCTTCGGGGTCTATACGGGCGGGCTGAACGTGCGCGACCGGGCCTTTGACGGGCTGTTCGATCTCGCCGCCTTCCGCGCCTACATGCAGGGGACCGAGCGCGTCTATCCCATCGGCTGGCGCGACCTGATCGGCTGAGGATGCGTCAGATCGGGCGGGCGAGCGCCGCCAGCAGCATGGTCGGCGCGACCAGCCAGGTCAGCGTCACGCGCAAAAGGCCGAACCATTCGGGCGCCTCGCCCCGTGCGACGAGCGCGCGGTCCCACCAGCCCATGGCGGCAAAGCCGATCGCATACATCACAAAACCCCACGGACCCGGCGCGAAGAACGCCCCCCAGGCCCACAGGGACGGGACAACCGAAAGAAGATAGGTGCCGATGTCGGGCACGGGCCCCGTCGCCTTGACCGCGATGCCCCAGCGGATGCCGCCCAGGAAGGACAGGATGAGCGCCGCATAGGCGTTCAGCGCGGTCAGGCCGAGCGTGTGGACCGCCGTCGCTCCGGGCACGAACTGGGCGCCCGTGAGCAGGGCGAACGGCACGAAACCGGCCAGCGCCAGCAGGAACGGCACCCGCCCGGCGATTTCGGTGGCGTCCTCGTCTTCGTCCATCGTCAGTCCCTCTTGAAGACGATGCGGCCGAGCCAGCCGACAGAGAGCGCCAGCAGGACCGCGCACAGGCCGTACAACAGCGAGTGATTGCGCGCGAAGTCCGAGACGGCGAACTCGAAGCCGGCCTTGGCGATGCGCAGCGGCGCCTCGGTCTGGCCGACCAGCGTGCCGTTGCGGAACAGATAGGCGCGGGCCCGGTGCAGTCCGAGCGGCACGTTGGCCGGCAGCGCCAGTTCGGCGCGGAACAGGGACTGCGAGATGAACCGCACGCCGCCGGGAAACGCGCGGTAGAGACCGTCTTCGGCCTTGATCCGCCGCATGGCGGACACGAAGGCCTCCAGATCGCGGGCGCGGGGTCCGCTTTCGCCGGCCTGAACGCGGATATGGCCGACGCCCAGCGACAGCCGGGCCAGCGTGTCCAGGCTGGTGATGTCGCGCGCCAGCCGGGTCGATGCGATCAGGTAGGATTGCGGCGTGTCGGCGAAAGCCTGGCTCTCGACGTTCATCCAGATCCCGAAAACGCGCTCCTTGCGGCGCGCGACAAGGTCCGCGCGCGGTCCTTCGAGGATGACGAAGATGTCGTAGCGCCCCTGCCGGTGGATGAGCGGGTCGACATTGTCGATCGCGCCGAAGATGGTCAGCGCCTGTCCGGTGAAGTTCGAGGTCACCGGCACGACCTCGGTCGAAAGGCCGATCTCGATGCGCTCGCGAATGCGCGCCTGTTCGGCGGCGTTGGCCGCGGCGGCGGCGTGGCTGTCCTGGTCGGCCGTCGCGGCTCCGTCCTGCGCCGATGCCGGAGCCGCAATCGCCATGGCCGCGCCAAGCGCGAGCCCGCGGACGGCGGCGAGGGCCGCGCGCGCTGCGCGTGCGGGGGTCATGGAAGCCCTCCGCCGGTCAGCGTGAAGATCTCGTCGGGCGTGACGAACAGCGCATAGGCAAGGCGCAGCGCGACCAGCAGAACCAGGATCGCCAGCATGGCGCGCAACTGCTCGCCGCGCAGGCGCTGGCCGGCACGGGCGCCGTACTGGGCGCCGGCGACCCCGCCGATCATCAGGAGCAGCGCCAGCATCACGTCCACGGTCTGGTTGGTGACCGCTTGCACCACGGTGGTGTAGGCGGCAACGAAGATGATCTGGAACAGCGAGGTGCCGATCACCACGTTGGTCGGCACCTTCAGAAGATAGATCATGGCCGGCACCATGATGAAGCCGCCGCCCACGCCCATGATCGCCGCCAGCATGCCGATCATCGCGCCAAGGCCCAGAACCGGGATCGCGCTCACATAAAGGCGCGACCTCTTGAACCGCATCTTGAAGGGGAGCTTGTGCACCCAGTTGTGCTGGCCTGGCCGCCGCAGCGAGACCAGTTCGCCCGAGCGCGCCCGGCGCAGCGCCCTGACGCTTTCGATCAGCATAAGCGCGCCGACGATGCCCAGAAAGACGACATAAAGGATGGACACGATCAGGTCGAGCTGGCCGACCATGCGCAGCAGCGAGTAGATGTAGACGCCCAGCGAAGAGCCCGCCAGGCCCCCGGCCAGCAGCACGGTGCCCAGCTTGAAATCGACGCCGCCCCGCTTGAGGTGCGACAGGACGCCGGACACGGACGAGGCGACGATCTGGTTGGCGCCGGTCGCCACGGCGACGGCGGGGGGGATGTTGTAGAAGATCAGAAGCGGCGTGATCAGAAAGCCGCCGCCGACGCCGAACATGCCCGAAAGGAACCCGACCGCCGCACCCATTCCCAGCAGGATGAGCATGTTCACCGACATCTCGGCGATCGGCAGATAGAGCGCCACGTGTGACTCCGGAGCGGGCGGGTTTGCGATATACCGCGCAGGCGGGTTGGGTATGTCCCGTCTTGCGCCCGGCGGATGGGAGTGTCAATCGATACACGGGTTCATGGCAAACACATGAGCGCACAAGGGGCACAAGGGCGTCGCGCCGGGCGCGCGGGCGCCCTATCGGCCCTCGCGGTCGGCGATGGCCAGCAGTTTTTCGACCAGCGCCTGGTCGACATCGCCGGTGGCGGAAAGCCCGTTGTCGCGCTGGAAGGCGACGATGGCGTTGCGCGTCCTGTCGCCCATGACCCCGTCGACCGGGCCGGCATCGTAACCCTGGTCGTTGAGAATTGCCTGGATGTTGGCGACCGCGCGCCTCATCTCCTCGTCCGACAGGGCAGGCGCCTGTGCCGTGCGGATGGCGTCGGTCCGCCAGGCATCGGGCACGTTGACCGCGTTGACCGCCGGATCGGCCGGTTCGGCCGTCCAGAGCGCGGCTTCGCCGCGCGCCTGTTCGAGCTGTTCGGGCCGCATCGCGCCGGCGATGTCGTCGCGCTTGGCGGCCGCATCCTCATCGCCGCTTCTGGCGGCCAGCGCGAACCATTTGTACGATTGGCCCAGATCCAGAGGCAGCCCCTGACCCTTGGCCGACAAAATACCCAGATTGAACTGGCTGTCGCGCACGCCCAGTTCTGCCGCCCTCAGGAACCATCGCGCAGCCGAATCGAAGTCGGGAGCGCCTTCGGTGTCGCTGGCGAACAGCACGGCCAGATTGTGCATGGCGCTGGCATTGCCCTGCTCTGCGGCCAGTTGATACCAGGTCTTGGCGGCGGTCAGGTCGCGCGCGGTGCCAAATCCCTTCTCGAAGAAACCACCCAGACGGTACTGCGCCGGCGCAAAGCCCCTCTGGGCGGATCGCTCGTACCATTTGAACGCCTGGGCCAAGGCGCCCGCATCGTTGCCGGCCTCCGTCGCGATCCGGTCCGCGACGACGTAAAGCGCCCGTGCGTCACCGCCGGCGGCCGCCTCGCGCAGCACGATCGGACCGATCCGGTCGGGGACGTCGTCAAAGCCGGCCGGCCGCGCCTCCAAGGGATCGGCGCCGGCATCGGTGCGCGTGCCCGTGTCCGCATCGGGATCGGGGGGCGCATCGACATCGACCGAAGCCGCCGCTTCCTCGACCGCCCCATTGGCGATGGCCGCCGAAGGTTCGGACGCGGCCGTTGCCTGGCGCGGGGCCTCCCTGGCCGGTTCGGGCGCGTTCGCAACGGATGTCTGGCCATCGGCCACCGGCGCGCCGGCCGGCTGCTTCTCGGTGATCGCCGGCGGCGGCATGGTGTCGACGGCCACGCCCTGCGGCGCCGGACCAAGCAAGCCGCGCACGAGCGGAATGGCCATGATGGCAAGCAGGATGGCACCGGTCGCCATCACGATGGGCTTGCGGCGGCGCGACAGCAAGCTCCCCATCGATCCCGACGCGCCGGCGCTCTCGCCGTCATGTCCGTTGGCCATGATGCTCGCATCGGCTGCCGCGGCCTGTGCGGCGCGGCGCGCGGCGGCAATGAAGTCGGACTTGCCGACATCGGACGCCGACGCACCGGCGCCGGACGCTGGATTGGCGGAAGGGCGTTGGGTGCGCACGCGGGCCATGATGTCCGCAAGCGCGAGCTTCTCGCCGAACGGTTCGATCGGCTGATCGTCGATGACCGGCGGACCAAGGCCGTCCGTGCCGGTACGATCGGCATCGGGTTCGCCCGGAGCGCCCGCGCCGCGGCTGCGCCCCAGCGGAAGGCGCTTGGCGACGGACCTGAACAGACCGCGCCCGCCCGCGGCGGCCAGGGCCGCCGGCCTGTCGCTTTCCTGGCGCATCTCGCCCAAGGCATGAAGGGCCGCCTCGACGGCCGCCTCCGCGGGCGATGCGGCGCCGCGTGATGCCTGCTCGGCCGATGCGTGACCGTCCAGATCCGCCGCCAGCGGCGGCGTCTCGTCGATCCGCATCGGCTCGACGGCGGTGGCCGGGGGCGCATCCAGGCGACCGGACGGCGACGGCGCGGCGACCGGAGCGGTCAATAGCCCCTGCCTGACTTTCTCCTCAAGGCTGGAAAGGTGGTCGACGACTTGCAGAAGCGTGTCGTGGATGGCTTCGAACGTCTTGGCGTTCCGCCCGTCGGTATCGCGGGCCAGGGTTTCGAGCGCCCGCAGATCGTCCGTGAGCTGTCCGAGCGTATCGGGCATGCGCGGCTCGTCCGGTGCCGCCACGCGCGCGGCGACCTCCTCGGCGGCCGTGCGCGCCGCCGTCCAGATCGTTTCCTCATCGACCGGTGCGGTCCGCTCGGGCGCCAGGCTGGCGGCGATATCGGCCAGTTGCGCTTCCAGCGCGGCGATGTCGGCGGGCGGGCGGGCGGCTGCGCCGCTGGCCAGCATGGCCGCGATCTCGTCGAGGCGATGCTCGAACTGCGCGATGGACGGCGCGCCGGGCTCGGCCTGCCGGCCCGCATCGATGCGTCGGGCAATGTCCGCCATCCGGTCGTCCACCGATCGCACCACCTGCTGGACGGATCGTTCGGCGATCTGACCGGTCTGGCGCAACTGCGTGTCGATCGAGGCGAGCCGCTCTTCCATCTCGGCGGAAGCCAGGCGAGCTTGGTCGCCCGACAGACCTTCGCTGCGCACCAGATTTTCAAGCACGTCGGCCATCACGTCGATACGCGCGTTGAGCGAATCCATCGCCTCGCCGGACACGGCGCCTGGCGCGCAGCCCGCGCCGAGCCGGTCGATCCGGTCGGCCAGCTCGGCAAACCGGGCGTCATAGTCGACCGGGGCGTGAGACCGCGCATAGTCGTCGATCTGCACGGCGAGCGATGCGATCCGCGCCTCCATGCGCTCCAGCGCGTTCGCGTTCGCCGTCGAGGGGTCCGCGCCCGGAATTGCGGCGACGGCCCGACTGATTTCGTCCAGCCGTGCTTCAAGCTCTTCGAGCGGGGGCGGGCCGGCGGCGGCGCTTTGGCGGGCGACCTGCTCGACGGCGCCGGCCAGCGCGTGCAGATGCCGTTCGAGCGTGTCGAGCTGCGCGGATCGCGGCAGCGCGGCCATCGTTCGCTGCAAGGCGTCGAACCGGCCCGTCATCGCGGTCATGTCGTCTCGGGACGCAAGCTCATGGGGCAGCCTGGCGATATCGCGCTCGATCGCCGACCAGCGATCGTTCAGATCGCGCACCGAATCCTCGCGGGCGAGCGCGGTGACCTCGGTCTTGAGCTGTTCGACATCGCTGCGCAGGCCGTCGAGGGTCGAGGAGCCGGGGCGCCAAGCAAGCGTGCCCTGGCCAGGCGCATCGACGCTCGCGCCGCCCGGCCGCCCCGACCGGATCTCGTCGCGCAAGGCATCGAACCCCCCGGCCGAAGCCTTGATCTGGCGGCCGACATCGTCCCGCAGCCGGCCGATGTCCCGCCGCAGGCCTTGGGCGTGCGTTCCATCGGCCCGGCGCGCCCGATCGAGCGTGCCCTGACGGGCCCTGATGGCGGCGATGTCGCGTTCGCGCGGCGGCGCCGTGCCGCGCGGCGCCCCGATCGCGTGCTCCACGTGCCGCTCAAGCACCGCCAACGCGTCCCGAAGGCGTTCGAGCGCTTCGGTGGTGTCGAACTGATCGGCCTGGTCAAAACGCTGACGCATGAATCTGTCCGTTCCCCTGGGAGCGGCGCGCGCAGACGGCACCGCGAACAGTCCGGCAGGCCAAGGCGCGCGCCGTCGACGAACCGGTATGGCAGACTCTTTGACCAACGTGGTAAACAAGGCGTTAACCAATGGCGTGCACGGGCGTTTTCGTGCAAGGCACAGTTCCTCCGCGACGCGATCTGTAACCCCGGCGTAACCGTTGGACACCTTACCCAAGGCACGGTTGCTTCTTAATGGTCGATCATGGCCGCAGCGTTGGGCGGCCGGCAGGCAACGTCCGCCAGGACCGCGGGGCAACATATGGCGACATTGGGAAACATTGCCGGAACCGGGGACGTCGAGGCGGTCTATCGGATCGGCGAACTGGCGAGCGAATTCGGCGTCACGCTGCGGACGTTGCGCTTTTACGAGGACAAGGGTCTTCTGGTGCCGCGCCGAATCGGCAACACGCGCCTTTACTCACGTCGGGACCGTGGCCGGCTCACGCTGATCGTGCTCGGCAGGCGCCTTGGCTTTTCGCTCCGCGACATCGGCGAACTGCTCGACCTTTACGATCCCGCCGACGGCAATCGCCGCCAGCTTCAGAGCGCCGCGCGGAAAGGGGCGCGCCATCTGGCCTCGCTTTACGATCAGCGCTCTGCGCTCGATGCGTCGATCGCGGAACTCGAACGGCACCTTGACGAGGTCCGAAGGCGCCTGTCGGCGCTGGACCGGGGCTGACCGCGGGCCCGAACCGGCTTTCAGGCCCGTGCCCGCCGGCGCGGGCCTTCCTTGCGCCGCGCCGGCGGACCGAAACGGCGCGTTGATACTGACGCATGATTTTGACGTTTACGCAAACGTCAAAATTTGCTAGGGATATCGACCACAGGCCGTCGCCGCCCCCGGCGAATCGGAAACGCGACGCGGAGGATCCCATGCCGAGCTACAGCGCCCCGGTGGAAGACACGCTGTTCATCCTCAACGACGTTCTGAAATATGAGCGCTTCGACAATCTGCCCGGCTTTGCCGAGGCGAGCCCGGACATTGTCGAGGCGGTTCTGCGCGAGGGCGCGCGCCTGGCCGAGGACGTGTTCTTCCCGCTCAACCAGGTCGGCGACCGGCAGGGCTGCGTGCGCCACGAGGACGGTTCTGTGACGACGCCAAAGGGCTTCAAGGACGGCTTCGACCGGTTCAGGGAAGGGGGCTGGATCGGCCTTGCCTTCGATGAGGATTATGGCGGACAGGGGCTTCCCTACACGCTGCACACGGCCGTCGGCGAATATTTCTCGTCGGCGAACATGGCGCTGATGATGTATCCGGGCCTGACCCAGGGCGCGATGGCGGCGATCGCCGTGCACGGCTCGGACGCGCAGAAGCGGAGCTATCTGCCGAGGATGGTCGAGGGCGCCTGGACCGGCACGATGAACCTGACCGAGCCTCATTGCGGCACCGATCTGGGGCTCCTGCGCACCAGGGCCGTGCCGCGGGACGACGGCTCCTACGCCATCTCGGGCCAGAAGATCTTCATCTCGGCCGGCGATCACGACATGAGCGAGAACATAATCCATCTGGTGCTCGCGCGCATCGAGGGCGCGCCGGACGGCGTCAAGGGCATCTCCCTTTTCATCGTGCCGAAGTTCAAGGTGAACGCGGACGGATCGATCGGCGACGCAAACGGCGTCACCTGCGGCTCGATCGAGGAGAAGATGGGCATTCACGGCAACGCCACCTGCGTGATGAACTATGACGAGGCCGTCGGCACGCTGGTCGGCGAGGCGCACAAGGGCCTCAAAGCCATGTTCGTCATGATGAACGAGGCGCGGCTCGGCGTCGGCCTTCAGGGGCTGTCGATCGCCGAAATCGCTTACCAGAATGCCGCCGCTTACGCCAAGGAACGGTTGCAGGGCCGCGCCCTGCCCGGGGCGAAGCACGCCGACAGGCCCGCCGATCCGATCATCGTGCATCCGGACGTGCGGCGCAATCTGATGACCATCCGCGCCTTCAACGAGGCCGGCCGCGCCTTCATCCTGTGGGCCGCGCTCAAGTCCGACGTCGCGCACCGGTCCGGGGACGCGGCCGATCGCGAATTGAGCGAGGAGATGATGGGCCTGCTCACGCCGGTGATCAAGGGCGTTCTGACCGACAAGGGCTTCGACCATGCCGTCATGGCCCAGCAGATCCATGGCGGTCACGGCTATGTCGAGGAATGGGGCATGAGCCAGTATGTGCGCGATGCCCGCATCGCCATGATCTATGAGGGCGCCAACGGCATCCAGGCGCTCGATCTGGTCGGCCGCAAGCTGCCGGCCAATGGCGGGCGCGCGATCCAGGCCTTCTTCAAGGAGGTCGGCGATTTCTGCGAGGACAATCGCGACGACGAGCAGATGAGCTTCTTCACCAAGCATCTCAAGAAGGGGCTCAACGATCTGCAAGCGGCGACCATGTGGTTCGTCCAGAACGCGATGGCCGAGCCGGACAATGCCGGCGCCGGATCGCACGATTACATGCATCTGTTCGGTCTTGTGGCGCTCGGCTATATGTGGGGTCTTCAGGCGAGAGCCGCACACGACAAGATTGCCGCCGGCGCCAATGGTGATGCCGCCTATCTCGACAACAAGCTCGTCACCGCGCGCTATTTCTTCGAGCGCATCATGCCGGAATCATCGGCGCATCTGGCGCGGATTTCCGCCGGCGCCGGCACGATGATGGCGATCGCCGAGGAGGGGTTTTAGGCTGGTCTTCCTTTTCCTCGCGCGCGGGGAGAGGGTGGCTGCGTCGGTTCCGTGAACCGAGGCGGGCGGATGAGGGGCCATTGGGGTGCGCCCCTCATCCAACTTCGACCAGCAAGCGCGATGGCGTTTGCGGTCTCGTATCCCTCTCCCCGCAAGCGGGGCGCGGGAAGGTGAGAGGATAAAATGACCCAATTCACACTCCACGGCTTCTGGGAAAGCGGCAACGCCTACAAGGTGGCGCTGATGCTGGAATTGTGCGGCGCCGACTATCGGGTCGAGGGCGTCGCCTTCTTCGACGGCGAGACGCGGCGCGCCCCGTTCCGCAAGCTCAACGTGATGGGCGAGGTGCCGGTGCTGATCCATCATCGCCAGGGCGGCGATGTCACGCTCACCCAGTCCGGCGCCTGCCTGACCTATCTGGCCAGGCATTTCGGCCGGTTCGGTCCCGAAACCGACGCCGAGGACTATGACGTGCTGCGCTGGCTTTTGTTCGACAGCCAGAAAGTGTCCGGCCTTGCCGGCCCCTTGCGCTTCATCCGCCATCTGACGCGCAAGACCGAGAGCGACGACACCGCCTATCTGGAAGGCCGATTGAAGGGCGCGCTCGGATCGCTGAACGCGCAGCTCGACGGGCGCGCCTTCATCCTGGGCGACCGGCCGACCATCGCCGATCTGGCCTGCCAGGGCTATCTGCACTGGCCCGAGCAGATCGGCATCACCTATGACGAAACGCCGAACATCGCCGCCTGGCTGGAGCGTATCCGCGCGCTGCCCGGCCACAGGCCAAGCGAAGAGCTGATGCCGTCGGGCCGCGAGCCGGAAGCCGCAACGGCCTGACACCAATTCAAGACGGGAGGCCGAAATGGCAGACGCCTATGTGTATGACGCGGTGCGCACCCCGCGCGGACGCGGCAAGAAGGACGGTTCGCTGCACGAGGTGCCGACGCCCAGACTGGGGGCGAAAGTGCTCGAAGCGCTGCGCGACCGCAACGCGCTCGACACGCAAAAGGTCGACGATGTGATCTTCGGCTGCGTCGATCCGGTCTATGAGGCGGGTGGCGACATCGCCCGCGCCTCGGTGTTCGAGGCCGGCTATGCGACCCAGGCGCCGGGGATGCAGATCAACCGCTTTTGCGCCTCGGGTCTCGATGCCGTCAATTTCGGCGCGGCCAAGATCGCGCAAGGGGCCGACGACATCGTCATCGCCGGCGGCGTGGAATCGATGTCCCGCATCGGCATGGGCGCTTCGGGCGGGGCCTGGTACATGGACCCGTCGGTGAACATTCCCTCATACTTCATGCCGCAGGGCGTCTCCGCCGACCTGATCGCCACCAAATACGGCTTTTCCCGCGACGATGTGGACGCCTATGCCGTCGAGAGCCAGAAGCGTTCGGCGGAAAGCTGGGACAAGGGCCATTTCGCCCGGTCCGTCATTCCGGTGAAGGACCAGAACGGGCTGACCATTCTCGACCGCGACGAGCATATGCGGCCGGGCACCGACATGCAGGCGCTCGGCCAGCTCAACCCGTCCTTCGTGATGCCCGGCCAGATGGGCGGCTTCGAGGCCGTCGGCATTGCCGGACATCCCGAGGTGGAAGCCATCACTTACGTCCACCATGCGGGCAATTCGTCGGGTATCGTCGATGGGGCGGCGGGCGTGCTGCTCGGCTCCAAGCGCGGCGGCAAGGCGATGGGGCTCGAACCGCGCGCCAGGATCAGGGCGTTTGCCAATATCGGCTCGGACCCGGCCTTGATGCTGACCGGCCCGGTGGACGTGACCGAGAAGCTCCTGAAGAAAGCCAGGATGACGCGCGACGACATCGACCTGTTCGAACTGAACGAGGCGTTCGCCTCGGTCGTGCTGCGCTACATGCAAGCCTTCGACATCGACCATGGCAAGATCAACGTCGCCGGCGGCGCGATCGCCATGGGCCATCCCCTGGGCGCCACGGGCGCGATGATCTTCGGCACCGTGCTCGACGAACTCGAACGCCGTGACCTGAACACGGCCCTCGTTACGCTGTGCATCGGCGCCGGCATGGGCACGGCGACGATCATCGAGCGGGTTTGATATCTGTCGTCGTCATTCCGGGGCCTGCCCCCGGAATCCAGTGACGCTGGATCCCGGCAGCAAGTGCCGGGGTGACGACCGTAAAGCCGGGAGGCAAACATGACTTACACCAACTTCACCGTCGACACCGACGAGGACGGCATCGCGCTCGTCACCTGGGACATGCCGGACAGGTCGATGAACGTCTTCACGGCCAAGGCGCTCGAAGAGCTGGACGCGATCATCGACCGGGTAACCGCCGACGAGGCCATCAAGGGCGTCGTGATCACGTCGGGCAAGAGGGAGTCCTTCTCCGGCGGCGCGGACATCTCGATGCTCAAGACGATGTTCGACCTCTTCAACGCCGAAAAGGCCAGGGACCCGGACGCGGCGGTCAGGCTGCTGTTCGACAATGCCGGACGCATGAGCGGTGTCTTCCGCAAGCTGGAAACCTGCGGCAAGCCATGGGTTTCGGCGATCAACGGCGTGTGCATGGGCGGCGCGTTCGAGATGGCGCTGGCCTGCCACGGCCGGGTGGCCGCCGACGGCGAGGCGGTCAAGATCGCCTTGCCTGAGGTCAAGATCGGCATCTTCCCCGGTGCCGGCGGCACCCAGCGCGTGCCGCGCCTGACCAATCAGCAGGACGCGTTGCAGATGATGACGACGGGGCAGAATCTGAAGCCCGCGCGCGCCAAGGCGATGGGACTGGTCCATGCGGTCGTGCCGCAAAAGAAACTGATCGCCGAAGCCAAAAAGATGATCAGGGACGGGCTGAAGCCGGTGCAGCCCTGGGACGAAAAGGGCTTCAAGCTGCCCGGCGGCAAGGTCTATTCGCCGGCCGGCGCCAATGTGTGGCCCGCCGCTTCCGCCATCCTGCGCCGCGAGACCCACATGAACTATCCAGGCGCGGCGGCGATCCTCAAATGCGTCTATGAGGGGCTTTTGGTGCCGTTCGATACCGCCCTGACCATCGAACAGCGCTATTTCGCCAATGTGCTGCAATCGAAGGAAGCCGGCGCCATGCTGCGCTCGCTGTTCATCTCCATGCAGGAGCTGAACAAGGGGGCGCGCCGCCCCGCGGACGTCAAGCCGACCAAATTCAAGAAGATCGGCGTCCTCGGCGCGGGCTTCATGGGCGCGGGCATCGCCTTCGTCACCGCCAGGGCCGGCATGCCGGTCGTCTTGCTCGACCGCGACCTTGAAAGCGCTGAGAACGGCAAGGCGCATTCCGAAGCGCTGATGAAGAAGGCGATGCAGAAGGGCCGCGCCACGCAGGCCGACACGGACAAGCTTGTGTCGCTGATCACGCCGACGGTCGATTATGCCGATTTCGACGGCTGCGACCTGGTGATCGAGGCGGTGTTCGAGGATTCGGGCGTCAAGAAGACGGCGACCGAGCAGGCGGAAGGCGCAATGAAGCGCACGGCCGTGTTCGCCTCCAACACGTCGACCATTCCGATCACCGATCTTGCCAGGAATTCGGCGCGGCCGAAGAACTTCATCGGCATCCATTTCTTCTCGCCGGTCGACCGGATGATGCTGGTCGAGGTGATCCTTGGCAAGCGCACGTCCGACAAGGCGCTGGCCGTCGCGCTCGACTATGTGCGCGCGATCAAAAAGACGCCGATCGTCGTCAACGACACGCGCGGCTTCTACGTCAATCGCTGCGTGCTGCGCTATATGTCGGAAGCCTACAACATGCTGATCGAGGGCGTGCCGCCGGCGATGATCGAGAACGCGGCGAAGATGGCCGGCATGCCCGTCGGCCCGCTGGCGCTCAACGACGAGACCGCGATCGACCTGTCGCAGAAGATTCTCAAGCAGACGCTGAACGATCTGGGCGACAAGGCGGTCGATCCGCGCCATGTGGCGCTGGTCAATGCCATGGTCGACACCCATGGCCGGCATGGCCGCAAGAACGCCAAGGGCTTTTACGACTATCCGCGAAAGCCGGCCCAAAAGCATCTGTGGCCCGAGCTGAAGGACCTTTATCCGCAGCAGGACGCGGACGCGATCGATTTCGGCGAACTGAAGGAGCGGTTTCTTTACGTCATCGCCCTGGAGGCGGCGCGGGTGATGGGCGAGGGCATCCTCGCCGACCCGCGCGAGGCCGATGTGGGCTCGATCCTCGCCTTCGGCTTTGCGCCCTATACGGGCGGCACGCTCAGCTATATCGACGGGATCGGCGCCGAGGCGTTCGTCGCGCGCGCCAGGCAGCTACAGCGCAAATATGGCCCGCAGTTCAAGCCGCCGCGCGTCTTGATGGACATGGCCAGGGCCGGCGAGACGTTCTATGCCCGCTTCAACCCCTATCCGGAGCCAGAGAAGGCCGATGCGGCCTGACGCCGAACGCCGTCATTGCCGGCGGCATCCGGCGGCCTCTTACCCATGCGACGAAAGTATCGACCGGTCTTGCTTGCGCGCGATTGTCGCACGCCAGGGCGAGCCATACAATGACGGTTCGGGTTCCCGAAGGCCAAGCCTGCGGGATGAAAAGGGAACACGGTAGGGACGACCCAAATCGGGGCCCGATCCGGGACTGCCCACGCAACTGTGAGCGCTGAGCCGCTCGCCACATGCCACTGAGCCTTCGGGCTCGGGAAGGCGGCGAACCGGCGACGATGCGCGAGTCAGGAGACCTGCCCGAAAACCGCAACCGGCGGCACTCCCGCCGCCTTCCAGCCATGCGCGATGGGCGCAGGAAAGGAAACATCATGCATATCGAACCGGGCATCGTCGACGGTGCCAAGATCGTCCTCAGCTACGCGACGGCCGCCGCCGCCGCCGGACTGACCGCCAAGATGGCCTGGGACACGATCCGCAACGATGGCGGCGTCGCCGCGCTCGCCATCCGCTCGGTGATCACCACCGCGCTGGTCTTCATCTTCTTCGAGGTCATGCCGCACTATCCGGTGGGCGTGTCGGAGGTGCATTTCATCCTCGGCGCGACGCTCTATCTGGTGTTTGGCGCCGGCGCGGCCGCGATCGGCCTGGCTTTGGGACTGCTCGCGCAGGGCGTCTTTCTTGCGCCCGGCGACCTGCCGCAATATTTCATCAATGTCACGACACTGATCGTGCCGCTGTGGGCGGTCTCGCTGATGTCCAGGCGGATCATTCCGGCTCGCACGGCCTACAAGGACGTTTCGTTCGCTCAGTGCCTTGCCCTTTCGGCCACCTACCAGGGCGGCATCATCGCCTGGGTCGCCTTCTGGGCCTTCTACGGCCAGGGCTTCGGTGCCGCCAATCTTTCCTCGGTGGGCGCGTTCGCCGCCGCCTATCTGGTGGTGATTATCGTCGAGCCGATCCTCGACCTGGCGGTCCTGGCCGCGGCCAAGGGCATGGACCGGTTCCGCCACGGCCCGGTCTTCCACGGCCGGCTGTACCAGCCGGCGCATTGACGACGCCTTGTGCGACAGGCCCGTCCCGGCCTTGAACCGGGACGGGCCTTCCCGCGTTTCGGCTCCAAATCCTGAAACCCCACAGGCCCTGGAGCATTTCTCGTGATCTCCGATTCACGCGCAATGCTCCAACTCTTTGATTTTGAGCATGTTCTTGTCCGAAAACCGCATACACTTCTCGGGAACATGCTCTAATGCTTCGTCACCGCTTCGGCGGCCGGCTCCTCTTCGACGGCGTGGCCGGCAACCGCGTCCTCCGTTTTCGCCGACCGTGAGGCCGGGCGCTGCTTGCCCTTGTCGGCCATCATTTTGACGTGCTCGGCCAGCTTGGCTTCGAGCTGGTTGGCCCGGTTCTCCGAAGACTTGTACTGCGCCTCGAACTCGCGCAGTCGCTGCTGGTCGGCCTGAAGCAGCTCCAGTCGGCTCCGCAGGTCGCGATTCTCGTCGCGCAACTGGTCGATGGTCAGCAG
>NZ_CFIFWG010000048.1:0-16552 GCF_984466335.1 Roseitalea sp.
GCACGCGCGGCAAGCGCCTCATCGCTTTCGAGCGCGATGACCGCGCCGCCAAGCATCGACAGGATCGCCGAGGAATAGCCCATGCCGCAGCCGATATCGAGCACGAGGTCCGAGGTTTCGATTTCGGCAAGTTGGGCCAGTCTGGCGAAGGGGGCCGGCTCGACCAGGTAGCGTGGCGCGCCGGCATCGTCGTTGAGCAGGATGTCGTCATCGATGTAGGCGAACGGCCGGGCGGCGGCGGGCACGAACAATTCGCGCGGAACGCGGAGCATGGCCTCGATGATGGCGATGTCGGTGACATCGCTCGTGCGCACCTGGCTGTCGACCATCGCCCGCCGCAGTTCGGTGAAATCGTGGCCCATGATCGTCATCCTGCCCGTTGCCGCTTGATACGCGATGTGCCCAACGTCGCAGAACCGGCGGCGGAATCAGCGCTTGGCGCCGGGTATGGAGGCCTCGCCCGGAATCGAACCGGGGTGAAAGGATTTGCAGTCCTCTGCGTAACCACTCCGCCACGAGGCCAGGCCGTGCGCGCATCGCGGGCTGTGTTAACAGAGCGCCTTTGCGGCGACAAGCGACCTTTGTCGCAAAGCGCACGCAAAACCCCGCGTCAATCCGCCGGCCGGTGGGATCGGCCTTGCCGGCCGTTCGGACGGGTCTTGCGCGCCCGCCGGACCGCGAGGCGACGCCTGAGCCGGCGCAACGGGTGCAGTTCGTGCGACAGGATGAACAGGCCAAGCGGAATCATCCACAAGCCCAGGATCGGCAGGAAGCCGAAAAGGCCCAGCACGGTCAGCGCCGAGCCCAGCGCCAGGCGGGCACGCCGGGAGCCGGGCTTGGGGAATTCGCGTCCGAACAGCCGGTAGGTCGGCCTTGCGTCCCCATTGAGCGGTGACGGGCCATCCGCCTCCGGCCGACCAGGCCCGGCCCGCCGGTCCCGCAGCTCGCCCGGCCCGTGCCGTTCGATGGAGCCGCCCTGCTGCTGGTCCATAGGCCTTGTCCGTTTCCGGCGGGCCGATGCCGCCGCTCGACGCAGACGTGAGAAGCGCGCGGGCCGACGTCAAGGGGACGCGAGCCGAAAAAAGGCCAAGACCGCGCGGAAGGCCGCGTCTTTACCCCTTTTCAACACCATCGTGCGTTTGCTATAGGCCGCCGGTGTTCGAGTTTTCCCCAGTAGCTCAGCGGTAGAGCGCTCGACTGTTAATCGATCGGTCGCAAGTTCGAATCTTGCCTGGGGAGCCACTTTTAGCGTCCAAGACTTTGAAAAGTAACAGCTTTATGTGTTGTGCGAGACGTTTCACATAAAGCTGTTCATAACGGTGTCGAACGCCGTTCGCACGTCATGTTGCAACAGGCTGCCATTGATTTTCAATGGTTTTCTGCAAGGCTCGGCTCCTCCACGCGACAAGGATGCAACATGACGGCAGACAACGAACACATAACGGTACTCAAGAAAATGAAGGAGGCGATGGTGGCGAACCGGCGCAAATTCGCTGCCCAAAGCAACGTGGACGAGGTCATCGACTATCAGGTCAAAATCGAAACTATCCAGCGAGCGATTGACGACGAACAGAGATTGCAGGGTCCGCCTACCGCGAAATTCGGAACGTACTGAGCATGTCGGTTGAGCTGGCTTCGTCGCCCTATATGTAGCCGTGACCATACTCCGAGGACAGTTGCTCAAGGCGACACGAGTCCGGCGCAACCGGACCATCAAGGGCATGCCCCGAACTTGATCTGGAGACGTGACCGTCAAACGCTTCCACTACGACGATCAAGACCAATTGCGCCGGCACCTTCAGGACTTCATCAACGCATATAACTTTGGGCGAAGACTGAAGACACTGAAGGGGCTCACACCCTACGAGTTCATCTGCAAGGAGTGGACAAGCGAACCCGAACGATTCGGACTCAATCCAACCAATCAAATGCCGAGACCGAACATCTAAAGCGCGCGCGCCACGCCGGCCGCGATCGGCTGGGCGCGGATCGTGCCGATGTCCTCGCGGTCGAACCGGTTGCCGACCTTGGTCAGCCGGACGAGCGTTTGCGGCCGGCCGGCCTCGCCGACCGGGCACACCAGCACGCCGCCCGAGACCAGCAGGTCGCCGAAGTCGCGCGGGACGGCGCCGAAGGCCGGCCAGACGAGGATGCGGTCGAACGGTCCCTCGACGCTGCCCCGGGCGCCGTCGCCATGGCTCGCGATCACATTGTCGCGCTTGAGCGCCCGCAGGCGGGCCTGGGCGGCCCGGTGCAGCCGTCCGAACCGCTCGACCGTGTAGACGCGCCTGGCGGCAAGGCCCATCACGGCCGCCGCGTAGCCGGACCCGGTTCCGATCTCCAGCACCCGCTGGTCGGCATCCAGCGAAAGCGCCGACAGGATAAGCGCCTGCCGGTCGAGCCCCTCGATCACCTCGCCGCAGTCGATCGGGATCGTCCGGCTCGACCAGGCCGCGCCATGATATTGCGGATCGACGAAACCGCGGCGCGGGGTCGCCTCGATCGCCTCGATCAGCCGCTTGTCGTCGATCCCGGCCGCGCGCATGCGCAACAAAAACGCCGCGAACCCCTCGCGATCGACCGCCGACGGGCTCGCCGAGATCGCCAGCGCCGCGTTCATGCGATGGCGTCCTCAAGCCGCGCCTTGAGTTCGTGGGCGGTCAGGTCCAGCTTCAGCGGCGTGACCGCGATCCGCCCCTCGCGCAGCACCGCGACGTCCGTCTTGTCCCTGGCCTCGACCGGCGAGCGGCCGAAGCGCATCCAGAAATAGGGAAAGCCGCGCCCGTCGCGCCGCTCTTCCATGAACAGGCCGTGCAGCAGCTTGCCCTGTTCGGCCACGGCGACGCCCCTGACCTCGTCCGCCGGGCAGTTGGGGAAGTTGACGTTGAGGAACGTGCCCTCGGGCATGTCCGTTGCGATCAGCTTTTCGATCAGCGGCGGCGCGTGGGCTTCGGCCACCGACCAGGGCACGAAACGGCGATTGTCGGAGAAATTGTAGGCCTGGCTCAGCGCGATCGACCGGATGCCGAGCAGCGTGCCTTCCATGGCGCCGGCGACCGTGCCCGAATAGGTGATGTCGTCGGCGATGTTCTGGCCCGAATTGACGCCCGAAAGCACCAGGTCCGGCCGCTCGGGCATGACATGGGTCACCGCCATGATCACGCAGTCGGTCGGCGTGCCGCGCAGCGCGAAGCGCCGCGCGTCGATCTCGCGCAGGCGCAGCGGATCGTTGAGCGTCAGCGAGTGCGCAAGGCCGGACTGGTCGGTTTCGGGCGCGACCACCCAGATATCGTCCGACAGCGTCCGCGCGATGCGTTCGAGGGCGCCAAGACCCTCGGCATGGATGCCGTCATCATTGGTCAGAAGGATGCGCATTTCACGTCCCGAAGAAGCAGGGTTGTTTTGCGAAGACAAAAGGTCTGGCCCCCTCTGTCGGCCCCGCCGACGGAGGGGAGTGAGGGGATTGCCACCTCAGACATGGGGTGCCCCGATCACGTCGATCCCGCCCATATAGGGCTTGAGCGCGGCGGGCACGGCGATCGAGCCGTCGGCCCGCTGATAGGTTTCCATCACCGCGATCAGCGCCCGGCCCATCGCCGTGCCGGAACCGTTCAGCGTGTGCACGAAGCGGGTCTGCCTTTCGCCCCCGGACCTTTGTCCGGGGCGGGCCGCGACGCGGTAGCGGGCGTTCATGCGCCGCCCCTGGAAGTCGCCGCACACCGAGCAGGAGGAGATTTCCCGATAGGCGCCCTGCCCCGGCAGCCAGACCTCGATATCATGCGTCTTTTGTGCGCCAAAACCCATATCGCCGGTGGACAGCACCATGGTACGGAAATGCAGGCCGAGGCGCTCAAGGATCGTCTCGGCGCAGCGTGTCATGCGTTCGAGTTCGTCGAGCGAGGCGTCCGCGTCGGTGATCGAGACCAGTTCGACCTTGTAGAACTGGTGCTGGCGCAGATAGCCGCGCGTGTCGCGGCCCGCCGAGCCGGCCTCCGACCGGAAGCAGGGCGTCAGCGCCGTGTAGCGCCGCGGCAGATCGGCATGATCGACGATCGTCTCGCGCACGATGTTGGTCAGCGGCACCTCGGCGGTGGGGATGAGCCAGTGATCGCCCGTCGTGCGGAACTGGTCCTCGGCGAACTTCGGCAACTGCCCGGTGCCGAACAGCGCCTCGTCGCGCACCAGAAGCGGCGGGCTGACCTCGGTATAGCCATGCTCGGTCGTGTGCGTGTCGAGCATGAACTGGCCGAGCGCCCGTTCGAGCCGCGCCAGCGCGCCGTTGAGCAGGGTGAAGCGCGCGCCGGACATCTTCGCGGCCGCCTCGAAATCCATCTGGCCGAGCGCCTCGCCCAGTTCGAAATGCTCCTTCGGCCTAAAGTCGAGCCGGCGCTTTTCGCCGAAGCGGCGGATTTCCACATTGGCGCTCTCGTCGGCGCCGACCGGCACATCGTCGAGCGGCACATTGGGAACGGCCGCCAGCGCGTCGCGCAATTGCGCGTCGAGGTCGCGCTCGATCTGCTCGGCCCCGGCCAGAAACGTCTTCAATTCGCCGACCTCGGCCTTCAGCGCCTCGGCCCTGTCGGTTTCGCCGGCGGCCATCGCCGCGCCGATCTGCTTGGAGGCCGCGTTGCGGCGCGCCTGCCCCTCCTGCACCTTGGCGACATGGGCGCGGCGCGCTTCGTCGAGCGCGATCAAGGAGGCCGATCCCGGTGACGCGCCGCGTTTTTTCAGCGCCGCGTCGAGCGCGTCGGGATTGTCCCTGATCCAGCGAATGTCGAGCATGGGAATCCGTCCTGATCCGAACCGCCCGGTGCATCGCGGAAAGACGAGGCAAGGTCAAGATTTGTGGGGATAAATCTAAGGCCCCGCCGGTTTGACTTCTTCGGCCTCATCCTCCTCGTCGCCATATTCGGAGGGTGGCGGCTGGAAGCGGCGCGCCATGTAGATCGACAGTTCGTAGAGCAGGATCGTCGGGATCGCCAGGCCGAGCTGGGTCATCGGGTCCGGCGGCGTCAGGATCGCCGCCGTCACGAAGGCGATGACGATGGCGTATTTGCGCTTGGAGGCCAGGCCCTCGGGCGTCACGAGCCCCGCGCGCGACATCAGCGTCAACGCGACCGGCAGCTGGAACACCAGCCCGAAGGCGAAGATCAGCGTCATGATCAGCGACAGATATTCGGACACGCGCGGCAGGTGCTGGATCGAGGCGAGCCCCTGCCCGCCGGTCTGCTCCAGCGACAGGAAGAACCACATCGCCATGGGGATGATGAAGAAATAGACGAGCGCCGCGCCCACCAGGAACAGGATCGGCGTTGCGGCCAGAAACGGCAGGAAGGCATGCCGCTCGTTCGAATAGAGCCCCGGCGCGATGAACAGGTAAAGCTGCGTGGCGATCAGCGGAAAAGCCAGCACCAGCCCGCCAAACGCGCCGATCTTGATCTGTGTGAAGAAGAATTCCTGCGGCGCGGTATAGATGAACTGCACGTCGTCGGCGGTCATGCCGTGCCAGTCGACGGCCCACTGGAAGGGCACCACGAGCAGGTTGAAGATCGGCGTGGCGAAGGCGAACGAGACGATGAAGCCGGCCAGAAAGCCGCCCACGCACCAGATCAGCCGGCGCCGCAGCTCGGTCAGATGCTCCATGAGCGGCGCGGCGCTCGCTTCCATCCGAGCCTCCTCGTCCGCCCGGCTCACTGGCCTTCACCCTCGGCGGCTGTGCCGGCCTTGGCCGGCTTGCGGCGCGCCGCCGGCCTTGCGGCGGCCTTGCGCCCGGCTGCGGCCTTCGGCTTCGCCTTGGCGGGCGCCCTGGATTCGGGCTTTGCGCGCGGCGCGGCCCCGGTGTCGGGCGCGTCCCCGGCGTCGTCCGTCTTTGCCTTGGCTGCCCGTGTCTTGGCTGCCTTCGTCTTGGCTCCTTGCGTCCTGTCCCCTTGCGTCTTGGCCGAAGCGGCGGCCGGCTTGAGCGAGGCGCCGCCCTTGCGCCCGGTCGCCTGCGCCGCGCGGGCCTTCGCCCCGGCCGCGTCGAGCCCTGCTTGCGGCGGGCTCTTGGGCAGTTCGGGCAGTCTGGTGTCGCCCATCGCCTTCTTCATGTCGGCATCGATCTCGCGGCCGGCTTCGGCCAGCGGATCGAGCGCGTCCTTGATCTGCCGGCGCGGATCAAGCGATCGCACATCGTCGGCGAGCCGGCGCACATCGTCCAGTTCGGCTTCCCTGAGCGCATCGTCGAACTGTTTGCGGAAATCGCCGGCCATGCGGCGCACGGACGTCATCGTGCGGCCGAAACCGCGCAGCACCTTGGGCAGGTCCTTCGGCCCGATCACGACGATCAGGACAATGGAAATGACGAGCAGTTCGGTCCAGCCGAAATCGGGGAGCATCGATCAGATAACCTTGCGCGCGGACGAAAGCCGCGTGACCGTCAGCCCTTCTTGACGGCGTCGTTGACGGTCTCGACGGTTTCCTCCGCCTTGTGCTCGACGGTCCTGACGGTGTCCCCGGCCGCGTCCTGAGCCTCTTCGGCCTCGTCCTTCATGCCCTTGCGGAAGTTGCGGATACCCTTGGCGACATCGCCCATCAGTTCGGGAATCTTGCCGCGCCCGAACAGCAAAAGCACGATGACGAGCACGATGATCCATTGCCAGATGCCGAAAGTGCCCATGAAAACTCTCCCTGATGGCCTCTGCGTCCACTTAAGCGCTTTCGGACGCGCTTTCAAACAGCAATATGTCGCCGGGGCGCACCGAGACGACGACATCGCGCGCATCGCGCGCCAGTTCGCCGGCGCGAATGCGCGCCCGCACCGGTGTCGCCGCGCCATCGACGGCGAGCCAGACCTGCTCGGACACGCCCAGGAAACGGCGCGCCGTGACACGGCCGAGCACCGCGCCGGCCGGCGCCGGCCCGTCCGGACAGGCCGCGACATCGACCCCGGCTATGCGCACCGCGGCGGTCACCGGAACGCCGTCGGCGAAGCGGCCGGCGGCAAAGCGCCCCAGCGGGGTGTCGACCGCCGCGCCCGAAACGCGCGCCTCGAACGTGTTCAATTCGGAAAAGAACCCGGCGACGAACAGGCTGGCCGGATCGTTGTAGATGGCCTCGGCCGTGCCGGCCTGCACGACCCGGCCGCCATCGATAAGCGCGATGCGGTCGCCAAGGCGCATCGCCTCCTCGGCGTCGTGGGTCACGACGATCGTGGTCGCGCGCATCTCGCGCAAAATGGCCAGCGTTTCGGCGCGCACGGAGTCCTTGAGGCGCGTGTCGAGGCCCGAAAAGGGCTCGTCCATCAGCATCACCGACGGCCGCGGCGCCAGCGCCCTGGCCAGCGCCACGCGCTGCTGCTCGCCGCCCGACAGCACGTCCGGATAGGAGTTTTCGTGGTGCGTCAGGCCCACCCGGTCGATCGCCGCCCGCGCCTCGCCGGCCGCCACGTCCGAGGCCATGTCGGTCAGGCCGAAACGGATGTTGCGCGCAACCGTCATGTGCGGGAACAGCGCGAAATCCTGGAACATCAGCCCGACCGAACGCGCCTCGGGCGCCTCGAAGCGATCCGGGCCGGCGATCTCGCGGCCGTTCATCAGGACGCGCCCCGCCGTCTGGCGTTCGAGCCCGGCCGCGACCCGCAGCAGCGAGGTCTTGCCCGAACCGGACGGACCCAGAAGGCACAGGATCTCGCCGGCCTTGACCGTCAGCGAGATGCCCTTGAGCGTGTGAACCGGCCCGTAATGCAGGTGCACGCCTTCAAACGTCAGTTCGGCTGCGAATGTAACGCCCGCGCGCGGCGGCGCCTTGGCCGGCGCTGAAGCCATCGGATTGCCCGTTCATGCGATCTTGTTGCAGGCGCATATGGCGCGTCTGCACGGCCGGCGAAAGACCCCGGCCGCGCGGCTGTCAATCATCGCCCGCCTTCGGTGTCAACAAGCCCAGTTCCTCAAGGTCGATGTCGGCGAGCGGCTCCTCATCGTCGGTGAGCCCGTCGGGGTCGGCCGAAGGGTTCGGCATGGCGAAATCCGGCGGCAGCCGCGACGACAAAAGCCCCGCCGCCTTCAACTCGTCCATGCCCGGCAGGTCGCGCAGTTCGCCAAGGCCGAAATGGTCGAGGAACGCCGTCGTCGTGCCGTAGGTGACGGGCCGGCCCGGCGTCTTGCGGCGCCCGCGCAGCTTGACCCAGCCGCTTTCGAGCAGCACGTCGAGCGTGCCCTTGGATGTCTCGACGCCGCGAATGTCCTCCATCTCGGCGCGCGTGACCGGCTGGTGATAGGCGATGATCGCCAGCACTTCGAGCGCGGCGCGCGACAGCCTGCGCTGCCGCACCTGCTCCCGGCTCATCAGGAAGCCGAGATCCGCGGCCGTCCGGAACGCCCAGGAATCGTCGATGCGCACCAGATTGACGCCTCGCTTTTCGTAAAAGGCGGCCAGATGCTCCATGACGGCGCGCACCGCAATTCCGTCTGGCAGCCGCTCGGCGAGCGCCCGCTCGGTGACGGGCCCGGCCGAGGCGAACACGAGCGCCTCGGCCATGCGCGCCGCCTCGGCCAGCGCCATGGGCGTCGCCGGATCGTCCCGGAGCGCATGCCCGTGCGCCGAAGCTTCGAAGGCATCGCCCAGAAGGTCCGTCAGGCGCCCTATATCCATGGCCTTTCGGCCCTCGTCGATCTCGTCGGTCACGGCGCGCCCTCCTTCATGGCGTCGGCACGGGCGATGGGCGCCCTTTTGGCGTCGCGCATCATGATCGGCGCGAACGGCCTGTCCTGACGGATGTCGATGACCCCCTCGCGCACCATTTCAAGGCTCGCCGCAAAGGCGCTGGCGACCGCCGTCTTCCGCTCGCCGGGCGCGGGGACGAACGCAAGCAGAAACGGGCCGAGCGGCGTCCAGTCGGACATGGTCCCGATCAGCCGGCCCAGTATGTCGCGCGCGTCCTTGAGCGACCAGACCGCGCGCTTTTCGACGTGAACCTCATTGTTGGCGTTGCGCTGGCGGGTGCCGCCATAGGCGGCGAGAAGGTCGTAAAGGCTCGCCTGGAACTCCGAGCGGCGCTCGACGATCACGGTCTCCGGCATGCCGCGCGCGAACGTGTCGCGGCCCAGCCGGTTGCCGTTGACGAGCCGCGCGGCCGCCTCGCGCATCGCCTCCAGCCGGCGCAGCCGGAACTGGAGGATCGCCGCCATTTCCTCGCCGGAAGGCTCGTCCCCGCCCTCGGGCTGCGGGATCAGGAGCCGCGACTTGAGATAGGCGAGCCATGCGGCCATGACCAGATAGTCCGCCGCAAGCTCGATGCGCAGCGCCCTGGCGCCTTCGATGAAGGCCAGATATTGCCGGGCCAGATCGAGGACCGATATCCGGGCCAGGTCGACCTTCTGGTCGCGCGCCAGATGCAAAAGCAGGTCGAGCGGACCTTCAAAGCCGTGCACGTCGACGACGAGCGAGGGCTCGCCCGCCCCTGGCCGGGGAGCGTTGTCCTGCCAGGCATGCTCCATCGGCACGGTCCGCGCGTGCCGCCGCTCCGCTCGTTTTGCCCTTGGCTTGCCCATTGAAAATGGCTCCCCTGGCTTGCCCGCGCCGTTCAGGCGACCAGCCGCTCGAACTCCGCGCGCAGGCCATCCGCAAGCGCCTTGCCGCCCGCCTGGCCGGCCATCGTCGTTGCGCGGCCGGCCCGGTCGAGCGCCCGCCCGGACAGGACCGGCACCACCTCGGCGACGGGCCGCATCTCGTCCATCAGGCCGTTGCAATGTAGAACGACATCGCAGCCCGCCGAAAGCGCGGCCCTCGCGCGCGCGGCGAAATCCCCAGAAAGCGCGCGCATCGAAAGATCGTCCGTCATCAAAAGGCCGTCAAAGCCGATGCGGGTCCGAACGACGTCACCGATCACCCGGGCCGAGGTCGTCGCGGGACCGTCCCTGTCGAGCGCGGTGTAGACGACATGGGCGGTCATCGCCAGGGGCATGTGCGCGAGCGCGGCGAACGGCGCAAAATCGACCCGCGCAAGCGTTTCGGCATCGGCGTCGACGACGGGCAGGGCCTTGTGGCTGTCGACCGCCGCCCGGCCATGGCCGGGGATGTGCTTGACGACCGGCAGGACGCCGCCTTCGAGCAGCCCTTCGGCGGCGGCCAGCCCCATCTCGGCGACGCTTGCGGGATCATGGCCGTAGGCGCGGTCGCCGATCACGCCATGGGCGCCGGGCACCGGCACGTCGAGCACCGGAAGGCAGTTGGCGGTGATGCCGAGCGGCAGGAGATCGGCGGCGTGCAGGCGGCTCATCAGACGCGCGGCGCGCAGGCCCGCCTTGCGGTCCTTGCGGTAGAGCGCGCCAAGGGCCGCCCCGGAGGGGTAGTCCAGCGCGACCGGCGCGCGAATGCGCTGCACGCGCCCGCCTTCCTGATCGATGAACACCGGCGCGCGGCGGCGGCCGACAAGCTGGCGGAACCGCGCGGTCAGATCGGCGATCTGGGCGGCCTCGCCGATGTTGCGGGCAAAAAGGATCAGGCCCCACGGGCGTTCGGCCGCAAGGAACGCCTCTTCGTCCGCCGTCAGCCGCGTGCCCGCGCAACCAAGGATCATCGCCTTCGATTCGGTCTCGGTCATGGCTCAGCTTAACTGTTAGCCCCGGAAACGAAAACGGGCGGCCGGGCCGCCCGCTCGATCCCGGTCCCGGCTCTACCGCGCAACGAAGCAGTTGCCGCCGGACGTCTTGATCCGGTTGCACAGACCGTTGGCGTCGTCGGCGCCGTCGGCGGCCACGCGGACGCGGTAGAAGGTGCCGCGCCCCTCGATCACCGCGCGCTGGATGATCAGGCCCCGGCCCGCGATCAGCGCGCCATATTGCTGCGACAGGCGCGTGGCGGTGGTCCGCGCCGCCTCTTCGGAGGGCAGCGCCGCAAGCTGGACGGCAAAGCCGTCGCTGCCGCTCCCCGCCACCGTCGGCGCGGGCGTCGCGGGGGCTTGCGCGGCCTGCGGGGTCCGGTCGACAGCGTTGGCGGGCCGGTCCGCCGGCCGCTCGGCAATCACGGCGGGCGTCGCGGTCGTCGTCTGAACGCGCCGCGCGATGGCAGGAGAAGCCGCCGCGGCGGCCTGCGCGGCTCCGCCGTTCGCATCCGTTTCGGCCGTCGGTGCCGGAGCGGGCGGCTGGTCGGCCGTGGCGTCCGCCCTCTCCGGCCGGGCCGGAAGCGCCGCCGCGTCATCGCCCGTGCCGGCGGCTCCGGAATCGACAGGCAGGCCGGCCACGGTCTCGGGCTCGCCGACGACCGGCGCCTCGCCCTCGGAAGCGGAGGCGACGACCGCTCCCCCGGTGGGCGGCGCGCTTGCGGCCTGGGCGGCCGGCGTCTCGGCGGAAACCGCGGGGTCGGGCGCGGGCGGGCGCTCCTCCAAGGTGCCGTCCGGCCGCACGATCAGCGTGCGCACGCGACGCGGGGCGATCGGCGCGATGGCGGGCTCGGCCTGCGCCTGCGTGTCGCCGGCGGTGAGGCGGTCCTCGGACTTCTCGCCGGCGGCGACCGTCGACGGCAGGGCATCGGCCGGCGCGGTTGCGATGTCGACCGGCTCCTCGGCGGTCGAGACCAGGCTTTCCTGCCGGGGCGCGGCGCCGTCACGGTCGGCGAACACGGCCCGGTCCTGGTTGGGCACGGTCGTGCCGCCCGGATCGTCCGGCTCGACCTTGACGGGATCGGAATCGGCCTCGACCAGCACGGGCCCCTCGTCGACGGCGCCCTGGCCGCCAACGAGGGCGAACACGCCGCCGATACCGGCAACGGCAAGGCCGGCGACGAACACACCGACCAGCATCGCCCGGCGGGTCGGCCTGGATCTCTGGGGAGCCACCTGTTCGGCGGTTTCGCCGGGCGTTTCAAGGTCGAGCCCGCCCTGACCGTCCTCCTGGCGCGCCGCGTTGAGATCGTGACCGACAAACTCCATGCCGCGCGCCAGCTCGGCCTCGAACCCGGCCACGTCCAGACCGTGTATCGCAGGTTCGGCATCGGCCGGCCGGGCAGGACGTCTGTAGGGATCGTCGTCGAGCGCATTCGCCAGCTCGTCCTCCAGGTCGGCGAATGCCAGCTCGTCGATCCCCGAGCCGGTCTGCGGCTCCAGCTCCGGCACGTCGAACTCAACGGGTGCGACGCCCTCAAATCCCGACATGTCGACCGTATCGAGCGGCGGCGGCGCCGTGTCGGAAAGGTGGCGCAAATCGGTTTCGGGCCGCGCGGACGCCTCGAAATCGGGCAGATCCTGCTCAAGCGCCATCTGGAAGTCGGCTTCCATATCCTCGAACGAACGCGCCTGCGATGACGTCGAGGGGGCAGAGGCGGAGGGGCGGTCGGCATCGTCGCCCTGCTGGAGCCCCATGATCACGGCGAGTTCGTCGAAAGGGTCGAGTTGCAGCGCACCGTCGTCCGCGGCATCGCGTTCGGCCTCGCCGGCAGGGACCATCGCGCCGGCCGATCCGGCATCGTGACGGGCAGGCTCGGCAGCCCGCCCTTCGAAAGGCGTCGCGCCCGAGGCCAGATCGTCGCCGAACGCGGCAGCCATCTCGGCTTCAAGTGCGTGGTCGGCGCCCGGCGCGGCATCGGCCTGCGGTGCGGGCTCGTCGACGGCCGGCGCCCAGAGCGGCGCGGAGGCGACCGGCGTGGCCCTTGAAAAGACCGGTGCCGCGGGAGCCTGTTGGGATCGCGGTTCGGAAACAGGATCGGCCGCAGCGGCGAACGCCCCATCGTCGGACGGCACCGTCCGATCGACGCGCACCTGCCGGTCCGCGCCATCGTCGCCGGCGGCCAAAGCCTGCTCGATGGCCGCCAGATCGCCGGAAAGGGAGTGGTCCCGGTCTCCGGCGGGCGATCCGAACTCGGCGGCATCGGGCACCATGGATCGGACGGGACCGTCCGTGTCGGCGGCAGCCTCGCCGAGCATGCGCGCCAGTTCGTCCTCAAGCGAGGCTGTCCCGCCGCCCCCGCTCGGCCGCGGGGCCTGGCGCGAGGGCAGAAAGGCGGTGACCTGGGAGAGGGCACCGGCATCGTCCGGTGCTGGTGCGGGCCGCGCATTCGCCCCTTCGGCCGTCGGAACGACCGGCGGCAGCGCCAATTCGGCCTCCAGCGCCTCTTCGAGATCGATTTGCCGATCGGCGATGCCCGGCGCCGCATCCGCCCCCGGCGCGATCGCATGGTCCAGATCGGCGATCAGTGACAGTTCCATGAGCGGATCGCCCGCGGCGGCTGCCTCATGTTCGTCGCGATCGGTCGGAAGAACGGGCTTGCGATCGGCATTGTCGGCCATGATGGCGATCCTACTCTTACCCGGCAGGCCAGGCAAACGCCCCGCCCGCATTCAACGCTCCTGCCAGTGTAATATGGGCAAAACGTGGCTCGCGATCAGCGCATCTCCTCGGGCGCATCCACGCCAAGGATCGCAAGCCCAGATTGCAGAACGAACAGGACACCCTGCACGAGGCCCAGCCTGGCTTGCGTCAATTGTCGGTCGTTAACCTTAACAAAGCGTAAGGCGGGCTGGCCCGTGCCCCGGTTCCAGTGGGCATGCAGCGCGCTGGCGAGCTCGTACAAGTAAAAAGCGATCCGGTGCGGCTCGCGCGCGCCGGCGGCCGCCTCGATCACGCGCGGATATTCGGTCAGCTTGCGGATCAGCGCGATCTCGCCCGGATCGTCGAGCAGGCGCAGCGCGTCCGGGTCCGGCGCGATATCGCCGAACCGCTCGCGCGCCTGCCGGAAGACCGAATGGCACCGGGCCGAGGCATATTGCACGTAGAACACCGGATTGTCTCGGGACTGTTCGGTGACCTTGTCGAAGTCGAAATCGAGCGGCTCGGAGGCCTTGCGGTAGATCATCATGAAGCGCACCGCGTCGCGCCCCACCTCATCGACCACATCGCGCAACGTCACGAACCGGCCCGAGCGCTTGGACATCTTGACCGGCTCGCCCGCCTTGTAGAGCTTGACGAGCTGCGTCAACAGCACCGTCAGCGTCGCCTTGCCGCCCGAGACCGCGCGCGCCAGCGCCTCCATGCGCTTGACATAGCCGCCATGGTCGGCGCCGAGCACGAAGATCATCTCGCCGAAGCCGCGCTCGAACTTGTCGACGAAATAGGCGACGTCGGCGGCGAAATAGGTGTAGCCGCCATCCGACTTGACGAGCGGCCGGTCGATGTCGTCGCCGACCTCGGTCGACTTGAAAAGCGTCTGCTCGCGGTCTTCCCAATCGTCGGGCAACTGCCCCTTGGGCGGCGGCAGCGTGCCCTTGTATACATGGCCCTTCATCGTCAGATCGTTGATCGCGGCGCGGATCCTGCGCGCCCCGTCCGCATGCAGCGCGCGCTCGGAGAAGAACACATCGTGACCCACGTTGAGCGCGGCGAGATCGTCCTTGATCGTCGCCAACATGGCGCCGATGGCCGCCTCGGTCGCGATCGTCAGCGCCCCGGCCTCGTCCATCGCCCTGAGCGCGTCGCCATGCTCCCCGGCCAGCGCGGCGCCGACCGGCTTGAGATAGTCGCCCGGATAGAGCCCCTCGGGGATCGGGCCGATATCCTCGCCCAGCGCCTCGCGATAGCGCAGAAGCGCCGAGCGGCCGAGCGCTGCGACCTGCGCGCCGGCATCGTTGATGTAATATTCCTTGGTCACGTCATGGCCCGCGAACGCGAGCAGATTGGCGAGCGTGTCGCCGACCACCGCGCCCCGGCAGTGGCCCACATGCATCGGACCGGTCGGGTTGGCCGAGACATATTCGACGTTGATCCTCATTGCGCGCCGGGCGGTGCCGCGCCCGTAATCGGCGCCCGCCGCCACGATCTCGGCCAGCCGCGCCGTCCAGAACCGGTTCGAAAGGCGCAGGTTGACGAAGCCCGGACCGGCCACCGCCGCCTCGCTCACATCTTCGTCCAAGGCCATGGCATCGGCGATCCTGCCGGCGAGCGCGCGGGGGGTCTCGCCCACCTTGCCGGCGATCACCATCGCCGCGTTGGTCGCCAGATCGCCATGGTCCGGATCGCGCGGCGGCTCGACATTCACCCGCGAAAGGTCGAATTCGCCCCCTTCGGCGCCGGCAAGGTCCATCTTTTTGACGGCATCGGTGATGCGGTCACGAAACAGGGCGAAGATGTTCATCAAGAGGTCCCGAAGAGGTCCCGAAAGTATCGGACCCGCGTTCGGGCGGGCCGGCCTGAGGGCTCGCTAACGCAAATCCGGAGTCCGGTCAAACAGGCGCCGATGCTCGGAAAGCGCGAACGTGTCGGTCATGCCGGCAATGTAGTCAGCGACCCGCACGGCCAGTTCCGCCTCGTCCATGCCGGCGACGTCCACGGCCCATTCGCGCCCCATCAGCCCGGGCGTCCCGATGAACCGCCGGTAGAGGTCGCGCACGACGTCCTCGGCCTGCGCGCGCACGCGCATGACGTCCGCGTGCCGGTAGAGATTGTCGAACAGGAAAGCCTTGAGCCCGGCCTCGCGGTCCGCCATCGGCGGCGAGAAGCGGACGACGGTCTCGCCGGCGCCGTGAATGTCTTCGAGCGAGCACGGAGCGATCCGGCCAAGCGTTGCGGCGGTGTGCGCGATGACATCCTCGACCATCGCCGTCATGACGCGGCGGGTCGTCTCGTGGGCGCGCCGCGCATCGTCAAGACCCCGATAACGATCATCGACCAGCGCCAGCGCCTCGCCCGCCAGGGGTGCATCGGCGAGCATCTCGAAGGTCAAAAGCCCCGACCGCAGGCCGTCATCGATATCGTGGGTGTCGTAGGCGATGTCGTCGGCGATCGCGGCCGCCTGCGCTTCCAGGCTCGCATGGCGTCCGATCTCAAGATCGTGCGTCGCCACATAGTCGGCGACCGCGCGCGGCAGGGGCTTGCCGCCAACGGGCTCGCCGGTGCGGCCATCGAGCACAGGGCCATTGTGCTTGACCAGGCCCTCCAGCGTCTCCCAGGTCAGGTTCAGCCCGTCGAACCCGGCATAGCGCCGTTCGAGCATGGTCACCACGCGCAGCGCCTGGGCATTGTGGTCGAAACCGCCATGGCCGGCCATCATCGCGTCCAGCACGTCCTCGCCGGTATGGCCGAACGGGGTGTGGCCGAAATCGTGCACCAGCGCGATCGCCTCGGCGAGATCGTCGTCGAGCCGGAAGGCCCGCGCGAGCGCCCGGGCGATCTGCGCCACCTCGATCGTATGCGTCAGGCGCGTGCGGTAGTGGTCGCCCTCGTGGCTGAAGAAGACCTGGGTCTTGTGCTTGAGCCGGCGGAACGCGGTCGAATGGACGATCCGGTCGCGGTCGCGCTGGAAGGGCGTGCGCGTCGGGCTTTCCGGTTCTGCCTTCAGTCGCCCGCGCGAACGCGCCGGATCGGCCGCGAACGGCGCCCGCACACCGAAACCATATCCGATATCGCCGAACCGGCCTGCCATGATCCGTCCCCGCTCCGCCTCAGCCATATTGACGCCGCCCGCGCCCGTCCATACCTTCGGGGCATGATTTACGAACCGGCGCGCGGCGCCGAAGGTGGACATGATGACCGCACACGACATGACCGCACACGACCAGACGATGACCGACCAGCAGGTCTCGGTGACC
>NZ_CFIFWG010000048.1:16562-18402 GCF_984466335.1 Roseitalea sp.
CCGCCTTCGCGCGCGTTGCCAAGGTCCTCGCCGACGAGCCGGACAAGGATGCCCTGCGCGTCTCCGTCGAAGGCGGCGGATGCTCTGGCTTTTCCTACATGTTCGACCTCGTCGCGGGCCGCAACGACGATGACGTGGTGCTCGAAAAGGACGGCGCGACCATCCTGGTCGACGAATTGTCCCTGGTTTACATGGGCGGTTCGGTGATCGATTTCGTCGATGATCTGATCGGCCAGTCCTTCCAGATCAGGAATCCCAATGCGGTGGCGAGCTGCGGCTGCGGCACCTCGTTCACGGTCTGACCGCCATCGGCAGCGCCCGTGAAGATCGCCGCATGAAAATCGCCACTTGGAACATCAACGGCGTCAAGGCGCGCCTCGATGCGCTCCTGAACTGGCTTGAGCAGTCCAAGCCGGATATCGCCTGCCTTCAGGAGATCAAGTCGGTCGACGACAATGTCCCGCGCGCGGCGATCGAAGCGCTCGGCTACACCGTCGAGACCCACGGCCAGAAGGGCTTCAACGGCGTCGCGATCCTGTCCCGCCTGCCGTTCGACGAGGTCAATCGCGGCCTGCCGGGCGACGAGGGCGACAAGCAGGCACGGTTCATCGAAGGCGTCTTTTCGACGCAGACCGGCGCGCTGCGCGTCGTCTCGCTCTATCTGCCGAACGGCAACCCGGTCGCCTCGGACAAGTTTCCCTACAAGCTGGCCTGGATGGAGCGGCTCGAAGCCTGGGCGCGCGCGCGGCTTTCACTTGAAGAGCCGCTGGTCCTGGCCGGCGACTACAATGTGATCCCGATGCCGCAGGACTGTCACGATCCGGCGGCCTGGGAAGGCGATGCGCTCTATCGGCCCGAAAGCCGCACCGCGTTTCGCAGGCTCGCCAACGCCGGCTTCACCGACGCGCTGCGCGCAACCTCGGACGCGGCAGGGACCTACACGTTCTGGGACTATCAGGCCGGTGCCTGGCAGAAGAACAACGGCATTCGCATCGACCATCTGATGCTGTCGCCGGAGGCGGCCGGACGACTGCGGTCCGCCAATGTCGAAAAGCACGTCCGCGCCTGGGAAAAGCCCTCCGACCATGTGCCCGTTGTCGCGCGGATGGCTTTCTGAGCGGTGCCGCGCACCCCGGGCGACCGGGGGATGATTGTCGAACCCCGGCGTTTGTGAAACACTCCTCCCACGGAGGATGTGTCATGCTGAAACACCTTCTTTGCGTCGCGCTGGCCGGAACAGGGCTTTCGGTGGCCGCCTCGGCCATGGCCCAGAATGGCCCGGCGATCGAGAACGCGGCACGGTCCATCCCCTGCACCTGCCGGTTCAAGGGCCGCGACATCCCGGTCGGCCAGACCATGTGTCTCGACCTGCCGAGCGGGCATGTCCTTGCGCGGTGCGGCCGGGTGCTCAACAACACGGCATGGAAGACGCTGCAACAGGGCTGCGAGGCACCGGGCCTGTCGTGACGGGGGGCATCCCTGTTGCCGCCGCACTCTGCTTGCCGGTCGACGCAAGGCACTTCTGACCCCGCTCGGCCCGACCGGCCGATTTTTCCGTGGTATCGAGATCGACCGCAGCGCGCTTGGCGGCCGAACTGTCGATTTCATAGCCGAGATAGGCAGCGCTCATGGAATTTGCCTTTCTTTGGATGCCCGCCTAGGCGCATCTGGCTTGGGTTGGTTCGGTTCTGTTTGCCGGCCGGCGTTGCGCTCCACCAGGAGAAGCGTGTAGCGCCTAGAGCGGTTTGTCTTTAGATGGAAACGGTTTGATGGACAGAGTTTTTTGCCGCAGCGAGGAAAACACCGCAGCGCGATATGAATATCGTGCGAGGATTTTGAC
>NZ_CFIFWG010000049.1:0-783 GCF_984466335.1 Roseitalea sp.
ATCGGGGACGGCAAACGGCCTGGGATGGATGAACGACGAAACGTATCGGCCAGGGTGATGAGAAAGAGCTGGAGCGTTTTCAGCGAAAGTGTATGCGGTTTCGCGGTTCGAAAACGCGACAAATCAAAGAGATGGAGCGCTTTTCGTGAATCGGATTTCACGGGACACGATCTAGAAGATACAGGCTCCTGGTCCTGCCGGCCCCTTACCATATGTGATCCCGCAGGAAGTTCACGAACCGATCATCGGTGCCGTAGGCTACGTTCACCCGCAGCCTGGCTCGTCCTTCCTGTCCGCGCCGCGGGCTGAAGACACTGCCTGGTGCAAGAAAAATACTACGTTCGGCGGCAGCGTGGCATAGATCGCGCTCGTCGATCTTGGGCGGTAATTCCACCCAGAGATAAAAGCCGCGATGGACGGCTTTGCCCGGGTCGAGGCCGAGCCCTTCCAGCGCTGCGGCGGTGGCATTGTAGGCATTTTCCACCCGCGCACGCAGTCGGCGCAGGTGCCGCAAATAGCGTCCACGCTCGATAAGCTCGTGCACCACCCGCTCCACATAGTCGGAGGTGGTGACAGTGGTCAGCATCTTTAGATTGTTCAAGGCGCCGATGATTGTCGGATGACCCGCTACGAAGCCCACGCGCAGGCTGGCCGAAAGCGTCTTTGAAAATGTGCCGATGTACAGCACGCGGTTCAACTGATCGAGCGATGCAAGCCGCGGCAGGCTCGCCGGCAGAAGATCCGCAAAGGGATCGTTCTCGACGAGCAAAAAACCCTGTTGCT
>NZ_CFIFWG010000049.1:793-18234 GCF_984466335.1 Roseitalea sp.
GCGCGGCGCATCAGGCCGAAGGCGCAGGACGGCGACAGGGTGCTGCCCGTTGGATTTTGGGCAAGGGATTGCGTGAAGAACATCTTGGGCCGATAGCTCTTCAGCTTGTCATCCATATCATCAAGGTCAGGCCCGTCCAGCCCCCGGCGGATGCCGACGACGCGAGCCTTGGAAAGCGTAAGTTTACCAAAAAGCGGATAGTAGCCAGGCTCGTCCACGAAAACCGTGTCGCCGGGCTCGATCAAGTGGCGAATGATGAGATCAAGCGCGTGATTGGCTCCATGGGTAAGCAAGAGCCCGTCCGGTTCCGCCGCGATCGAGCGTTCGGAAAGCAGAACGCGCAGCCGGTGCCGCAGCGGGGCAAAGCCCCACGGGCTGCCATAGCCGTCTTCGGGGTCGAGTCGGCCGCTTTTAGCAGGTCCGCCCAGCGAGCCTTTCAGCGCCGAACTGTCGGTCCACGAAGTCGGAGGGCGTCCGTCTCCGGGGCGCACTTCGTAGCGCTGCTCCAACTGTTCGCGCAGCATCGATACAAGATCGAGCGCCGCATCCACCTGCAACGTCACATGCGCGGGCGGTGCGATGTCGTGCTGGATTGCATAATAGCCCGAGCCTGGTCGCGCTTCCAGAACACCGCGGGCGACCAGCCGGTCATAGGCCTCCGCCATGGTGTTCTTCGATACGCCATGATCGCGCGCGGCCTGTCGAATGGATGGCAGTCTCTCGCCCGCCTTGTAGATCCCGGTCGACAAGCGAGCTGCGACATCGCGCACGATGACATCCACCCGACTGAGGCTCATAGCTGGCGAGCCGCCGTCAATTGACCCTCATGGAATACTGGCACAGTCATAATTAATTCGCCCTAAATTGTCCCTTGATTGTCCCAGTCAAACTACGACAGTTGATGCAAAAAACCAACAAATCAAACCTGACAAAGATTGAGCCAAACGGGAGGATCCAATGGTCAAAATCAACAGACGCCAGCTTGTGCAATCGTCAGTTTTGGGTTCCGTTGCCCTTGCTGCGCCGGCAGTCGCCCGGGCGCAGGACAGTGTTTCATGGCGCATGCAGGCTTTGTGGGATGGCGGCACCACACCTTATGAGTTCGAAAAGCGTTTCGTGGAGCGCATCGCCGAACTAACCGACGGCCGCTTTACCATCAATCTCTTCTCGGGTGGTCAAATCGTGCCGGCCAACCAGGCGTTCGATGCCGTGCGCGGTGGCGCTTTCGAGATGATGAAGACGTTCGATGGCTATGAGGCGGGCAAGGTTCCCGCCTTTGCCTTCACGTCCACCATTCCATTCGGATTTCCCGATTCCGATCAATATGAAGCTTGGTTCTACGAACTCGGCGGCCTGGAGCTTGCCCGCGAAGCCTATAGCCGGCACGGCCTCGCTTATATCGCACCCACCGTTTACGGCGAGGAGCCTATCCACTCTACCGTGCGCATTGAGAGCATCGCCGACATGACGGGCATGAAGGGACGCTTCGTGGGCCTGGCAGCGGCCGTAATGGGTGATATGGGTGTGTCCGTGACACCGATGGCCACCGGCGAGGTCTATACGGCGCTGGAGCAGGGCATCATAGATTTTGCCGATCGTGGCGATCTGACCGCCAATTATGAGGCGGGCCTTGCGGAAGTTGCAAAATTCATCGTTCTGCCTGGCGTGCATCAACCGACAACGGCGACCAGCTACGTCGCCAACGCCGCCGCACATGACAGCCTGCCCGACAGCTTCAAATCGGCACTTGAAGTGGCCGCCCGCGAGATATCCGGTTCGCTTCGACAGCGCATCATCGTGCAGAATTCGCAAGTGCTGGAACGGTATCGCGGCGATGGCGTGGAATTCATCACGCTCGATCCGTCCGATGTTGCCGCAGCACGCGAAAAGGCGGTGACATCCTGGCAGACGGCCGCCAAGGATGATGATCTGGCAATGCGTATTCTCGAAAGCCAAACGAGTTTCATGCGCTCGCTCGGCCTCGTCTGATACCTTGCAACGGCTCCGGATACCCTTCAGGTGTCCGGCGCCTTTCGTTCCCCCAGAAGGTCTGTGCACGCGATGCGGGCGATCGTCGTTCTCGTAACCCGGATCAACCGAATTTTGTTCATCGTGGCCGCGGTGATCATCTTCGCTGTCGTTCCGATGCTTCTTTTCGAGGTTATCGCGCGCTATGTTTTCGATGCGCCGACGGTCTGGGCGATGGAGGCCAGCACGCTGATCTTCGGTCCGCATTTCATGCTTGCGGGGCCGTACCTTTTGCATCTGCGCGGCCATGTGGCCGTCGACATCTTCAGTGCCAGGGCGACGGGCAAGGCAAAAGTCGCGCTTGAACTGTTCACCTTCCTGACAGTCGCCGTTTTCGCCGCTGTCTTCGCTATCGCAAGCTGGCCCTTGGCCATGGACGCGTTTTCTTTGGGCGAGACCAGCTTTTCGGCATGGAACCCGCCGATCTGGTGGATGAAATTCATCGTACCCTTCGCTTTTGCCATGGTGTTCGCACAAGCGCTGGCCGAAGCGCTGTCGGTTTTGATGGGGCGGTCTGATGATACGCTCCCGGACGCAGGCAAAGACGCCGTGGAGATCATCCGATGACATCCGAGGGCGTGCTCCTGTTGATGTTTGCAAGCCTTGTCGGCCTGCTTTTGACGGGCGTTCCGCTTGCCTTCACGTTGGGTATGTTGGCGCTTGTCTTCACCATAACGCTGTGGGGCGAAGCGGCGCTTCTGGTCACCGTGTTGAACTTGTATGACACGATGACGTCCGAAGCGCTTTTGGCCATCCCGCTATACGTCATGATGGCGAGCGCGCTTCAGCGCTCGGGCGTCATCGAAAGCCTCTACAAGGCGATGGAACTGTGGTCGGGGCGATTGCCGGGTGGCCTGGCGGTGGGCACCATCGTCATATGCACCATCCTTGCTGCAATGACCGGCATCGTCGGTGCGGCTGTGGCGGCCATGGGGCTCCTCGCGCTGCCATCGATGCTGCGGCGGCGCTATGATCCAAAGCTCGCCATCGGCACCATCTGCGCGGGCGGCACGCTGGGTATCCTGATCCCACCCTCGGTGATCACAATCGTCTATGCGGTGACGGCACAGGCCTCCATCGGCCAGATGTTCATGGCCGGCATCGTTCCTGGACTGCTGCTGGCTTCGCTCTACATTGGCTACATTCTTCTGCGCGCGGCGTTCGACCCCAATGCCGCGCCCTTGCCTGTAATGGACGAGACGATTGACTGGACAGAGCGGCTTTCCTCCCTGCGCGCGCTCATCTTGCCGGCGTTTATCATTGTCGGCGTTCTCGGCTCGATCTATGGCGGCATTGCAACCCCGACCGAGGCGGCTGCCGTCGGCGTCGCGCTCGCCTTTGTGTCGGCGTTCTTCGAGCGCCGGCTAGACTGGACGCTGGTCAAGGGCGTTGGGTTCGATGTGGTCAAGGTGACAACCATGATCTTGTGGATCACCATTGGCGCGCGCGCCTTCGTGGCGATCTTCACCGGCACAGGTGGCGCGGATTTCCTGCTTGACTTCATCCAGACACTGGATGCGAACCGTTATGTCGTGCTCGCTGTCATGCTGGCCATCCTTTTTCTGCTTGGCATGTTTCTGGACGAGATCGGCATCATCTTGCTTTGCGTGCCGGTCTTTCTGCCGGTCATCGATTTTCTCGGTTTCGACCGGCTGTGGTTTGGTATTCTGTTTCTCGTCTCTGCGCAGATGGCCTACATCTCACCCCCCTTCGGTTACACGCTGTTTTACATGAAGGGTGTTCTGCCGGACGGGATCGGCATGGGCACGGTGTATCGCGCGATCTTGCCTTTCCTTCTTCTCCAGGCGGTCGGAATTGCTATCTGCGCCGCCTTCCCGGAGCTTGTTCTCTGGCTTCCCCGATCAATGATGGACTAACGATGAACGGCATGTATTCCTCGCGTATTGAAGGCCTGCACAAGATGGCCGTCGATGAGCGGTTGGCGGCGGTTGCGCGTCAGGCTGACCTGGACGAGACATCGCTCGCCGCACTGCGGACGTGCAATGAAGACGAACTCGCCCTTGCCGACCGGCTAATCGAAAACGCGGTGTCGGCCATCGCCATTCCGGTAGGCATCGCCACCAACATGATCGTCGACGGGCGCGACGTTCTGGTGCCTATGGCTACGGAGGAATCCTCGGTCGTCGCTGCGGTTTGCAACGCCGCCAAGCGCTGCCGCCCGACGGGCGGGTTCGCCACCACCACTTCCGGTTCGCTCATGGCGGCACAGATCCAGCTTCTTGCCGAGAGCGATCCGGAACGGGTGCGCTTGAAAGTGTTCGAGCACGCCGAGGATATTCGCACCCTTTGCGATGAGACCGATCCGCTCCTGGTCAAGGTTGGGGGTGGCTTTCGCGATCTCGATGTGCGCGTCATCGATAGCGCGGGCGGACCCATGACGGTTGTTCACCTGGTGGTCGACACACGCGACGCAATGGGCGCCAATGCCGTCAACACCATGGCCGAAGCGGTCGCGCCGAAGCTTGCCGAATGGACCGGCGCGCGGCCGCTGTTGCGCATCCTCACCAATCTTGCCGATCGACGCCTAGCCCGGGCGCGCGCAACATGGCGGCTTGAGGATGTCGGCGGCGAAACCGTACGAGACGATATGGTGGCCGCGTTCCAGTTCGCCGATGCCGATCCCTACCGCGCCGTGACCCACAACAAGGGGGTCATGAACGGCATAAGCGCGGTCGCGCTGGCCACCGGCAACGATACGCGGGCGATCGAGGCGGCCGCTCATGCCTATGTGGCGCAGGGCGGACGCTACCGGTCGATGTCGCGATGGGAAGTGGACGGCGAAGGCGACCTTGTTGGCGTTCTGGAAATGCCGATGGCCGTTGGGCTCGTCGGCGGGGCCACCAAGGTTCATCCGACGGCGCAAGCCTGCCTGAAGGTGCTCGGTGTGGAAACCGCAGATGCGCTGGCGCGCGTCATTGTGGCGGTCGGGCTCGCGCAGAATTTTGCCGCCATGCGCGCCCTGGCAACCACCGGCATCCAGAAAGGCCATATGGCTCTGCATGCGCAGAACGTGGCGCTAATGGTAGGCGCGAAAGGCGCTGAAATCGATCAGGTGGCCGCCGAACTCAAGGCGGTTGGCAAGGTTCGCCAGGACCTTGCAGAAGACATTCTTGCCAGGATCCGCAAGGCCGGCGCGTGAGCGAGGCGGTATCCATCGTCGAGGGTCGCCCTGCGCGACGGGCTTCAGATCATCGACAGGCATATTCCTGCCGCCCTACAGCACCGACTTCAATCCTATTGAGAATGCATTCTCGATTGTATTAAAGTCGGTGCTGTAGGGCGGCAGGTACCGAAGCTCCGCCCCCACACCTTCAATCACGTCGCGCATGCCCGATGCCGCGCTTCCTGCCCAGGCTCCAACACGCTGCCGAGGGGAGCCTCATTGGGGCGAAGGCCGCCATTGAGGCCACGAACGAAGCTTTTACGGCTTGGTCTGGTCTCCATTTTCAGGAGCGCTTTAATCGTAAGCGTCTGCCCTCTTCGCCTATCGTCGCCTGGGCTTCCACTTCTTTGCGAGCTTGATGACTTCGAGGTGTAGCTCGTCGGTGGGAGGGACGTTGGGATCGAAGGGCCCGCCGTGCCAGTCGAGGACCTCTTGGTGCTCCGGGTTGTCCGGATCGGCGAGGATGCCGAGGAAGCGCTCATAGCCCGGGAAGCCGCCGACGTCTTCCGGCGGGCATCGGCCCTCGACGTCGGTGAGGCGAGGATAGAGATCCCCGGGGTCGGGCTCGATCCTGTCCTCGACCGTGATGCGGTGCTGCCAGCTGTCGCCGAAGTCGTAGAGGTAGCGGATGGCGCCACCGTCCGCAGCCTCGACCACATCGGCGAGCGTGGCCTTGGCGGCAGGGCGGATGTCATTGCCATAGTCGGGATCGGGCAAGCCCCATCGGGTGCTGCCGGCTTCGAACTCCCAGAGGTGGTAATTCTGCCAGGGCATGGCGGCTTGGAGCACCAGGTGCAGCCGGTCGAGCCGCATGGCGGTGGGGACCTCGATGCAGCGGAGGACGGCGGGCTCGACACCCTCGAGCGTCACCCGCAGGCGCAGGACGCTCACGCCTTCCACCGCCAGGGCAGGAGCTCGTCGACGCGCGTGATCTTGTGATCGGGCAGGGGCCTGCGACCGATCATCTCCTGTCGGAAGGCCAGATGAGTGACTATAGGGGCGCTCGCCTCGTGCTCGTCGCATTGCCTCAGGCCGAACATCTGATCGCTGATCGCGGCTACGACAGCGCCTGGTTCCGCCATGAGCTCCAGGCACGAGGCATCAAGCCATGCATTCCATCAAGCAGGAGCCGCAAAGTCCCATACGCTTACGACACGGCTCTCTATCGCCAGCGCCACAAAGTCGATAACCTGTTCGCCAAGCTCAAGGGCTGGCGGCGCATCGCAACTCGCTATAACCGATGTGCCACACCCTCTTCTCCGTCATCTGCATCGCAGCTGCCGGTATTTTCTGGCTCTGATCAATGAGTCCTGGGCCTAGCATCCAATCGTCATCATGTGGCCATTATCGCCATACGGGCGCCTGAATATAGAGCATTTCCAGCGGTCATTGAATCGTGCAAAATCCTGGCGTTCGAGCCATTCACTAACCAGTTGAAACGCTCTGGACCAAGCCCGGCGCGGGCTGTCTTGGGGCAGCGGGCGGGCGACAAAGGTTGGCCGTCTGGTGCAGGCGGCGGCAGAATGGCGCCGCACCGTCATAGCGCGGGCAGCGTGCCCAGCAAGCGCGCCCGCATCTGGTCGAAGTGCTGCGACATGGCCGCCCTGGCTGCGTCGGGATTTCGCGCTTCAATGGCATTGATCACCGCGATGTGTTCCCGCGCTCGCTGGTGATAATAGCGATAGGCCCGGATGACCGTGCTGCGTTTGACGATGGCGCGTTGCTCGACAAGAATACGGCGCAGCAGGACCAGACCCGCCGCCGCTGCCACGGACATGTGGAAATGGTCATCGCTGGCCCAGAAGCTGTCGAAATCCGATGGTCCGTTTATGAACTGCATGGATGCCTCGCGCGCCGCCGCAAGGTCGGGTGTCACTCCGTGCAATGCCGCGCGCCCGGCGGCGGCACTTTCCAGTATCTGCCGAAGATGCAGGATCTCCAGCAGTTTTTCGATCGTGACCGCACGCACCAGCAACACGCCATTGGTCAGCCGCTCGATCGCGCCCTCGCTCTCCAACTGAAGCAGGGCCGAACGCAGCGGCGTGCGTGAAACGCGAAACCTGTCGGCAAGATCGCGCTCGGACAGCAGCGCGTTCGGCGCGATCCGGCCTTCGGCAATATCGGCGCGAAGCTCTCGATAGACCATCTGGGACAATGTTTCAGGTTTCATTGTCGCCAGTCTTCAACGATGGCGGTGTATACGGCGGTCACGGCGCGGACCAGGTCGGCTTCGTCCATACCCTCTTCGGGACAGTGACTGCCATTCCAGTTTCGCAGGAAAACCATGGCGCTGTCCCAGCCCGCCATGGCGAAGGCGGCGGCGTCATGGCCGCCACCGGACAATATGCGCCTTGGCTGGTCGCCAAGCCGGGCGCCGCCGCGCGCCAGGCACGCAAGCATGGCGTCCGACATCTGGGCGGGCTGGCTGCGGCTCTGGTCGCCCAACGCGAAGCGTATGCCTGGACGACTGGCCTCGATCCTCCCGATTTCGCCGGCAAGGCGCCGATCGGCGCGCTCAAGCACCGCGACATCGCCCGACCGCATATCAAGGCAGAACCCAAGCTCGCCGGCCACCTTGGCCATGGCATGAGCCGGCGTCGCCGCGTCCACGCGTCCGAACGTTATGGTCAGATCATCGCCCGCATCAAGCATCTCGGCCCAGACCCGGTCCATCGCCACAACCAGTTCCGCGAACGCAACCACCGTGTCCGCCCGGCCTTGCCGCGGAGCGCCTCCCGAATGCGCCCATTGTCCGAAAATCCGCGCCTGACGGTATCGCAAGCTGCCGCGGACCGCGGTCACCAGCGCATAGGCCTCTCCCGCTGCGTGCAGAACCGGGCCTTGTTCGATGTGAAATTCCAGGAACTGCGCCGGCCGGGGCGCGGTTGTGGCGGCGACCGCAGCGGGGTCGTATCCCTGGGCACGCATATGATCGGCCAGGCTCCGGCCGGTATCGGCGCGCCTGGCATCCATCTCCGGGGCGGTGAGGGTGCCTAGAAATGCCCGCGATCCGATGTAGGAGACGGGGAACCAGACGCTTTCTTCGGCCCTGGTGACGGTCAGAACGATATCCATCGGCGGTGTGATGCCGGCCAAGCGCAGTGCGGCGATCAGCGCCAGCGACCCGGCCACGCCGGCCTGTCCGTCATAGGCGCCGCCATTGCTGACGGTGTCGAGGTGAGACCCGGTAAAGAGCGCCGCCGCAGTGCGGTCCTGTCCGGCCATGCGCGCGAACAGGTTGCCGGCAGCATCGCGGCTGACCTCCAGCCCAAGTGTCAGCGCTTCCTCTTCGATCAGCGCGTGGGCCTGGCTTTCCAGGTCGCTGTAGGACGGACGTGTGAAACCGGGCCCCGGTTCGGACAGGGCGTTGACCCGTGACAGGACCCGGCTGATCGTCTCGGCGATCACGCCGGTGACGCCGCCGTTGGCGGACATCATCGCCGGTGTCTTGGAGGGATTGCTCTGGGTCATGCGGTGGCTCGCAAGGCTTCGGGATTGATCGCGGTGTCGGGAATGTGCCCGGACAGCGCCGTTATCACATGGGCTGCCGCCGCCTCGGCGGTCCGGGCCAACGCAGCTTCGGTGCTGCCACCCACATGGGGCGTGAACACCACATTGCCAAAACCACCCAACGGCCCGTGCGGCGCTTGCGCTGAGTGAACGTCAAGGCCAGCGCCACCCAGTTCGCGACTGGCCAACGCGTCAAGCAATGCGGCTTCGTCGACCAGCCCGGCACGCGCAACATTCACCAGGATCGCGCCTTGCTTCATCGCAGCGAAGGCGGCCGCGTCGATCAGGTTCTGCGTTTGCGGGAGAAGCGGCGCATGCAGCGACACCAGGTCTGCCGATGCCAGGGCGCCATGCAGATCGGTTGCATGGCTCGCCCAGGATTCCGACGGCGGACGCGGGCTGTACGCCGTGACCGTCATGCCCAATCCTTGGTGCAACATCGCCCCAAACGCGCGCCCGGTGGCGCCCCAGCCGACAATCAGCGCGGTGCGGCCGGACAGTTCGGTGAAGGCAGCCGATTCCCGAAAGCGCGCAAGCCCCTGACGCAATGCATGATCGGCGGCCGGGATGCGGCGCGCCACCGCAACGGCCAGGCCCAACGCCAACTCGGCCACCGAACGGGCATTGGTGCCGGGCGTATTGGCAACCACAATGCCAGCTTTGGTGGCCGCTTGCTTGTCGACCGGATCATGTCCCGTGCCGTGCACGACCAGGATGCGCAGCGCGTCGGCCGCAGCGATGGCGCGCGCCTGTAGTCCGGCATCACGCGTGATGGCCGCAACGCATCCCGGAATCGTCTCAATGACGGTTTCGATGTCGGCGTTGGGGCACAGGACCGGCACGATACCGGCGTCTCGAAGGCGCCTGAGGCCCGCTTCATGTATCGGTTGAATGATCAAGCACTTCATTGTCTGTTCGTACTTTTGGTTGATTGGTGTCGGGCCATTGCCTGAGCCGTTTGAGGACCGCGTCGCGGGCGTTTTGCAGATGTGCGTCAAGCTCCGAGTGTAGCTTGGCAAGATCGCTGGCCCGGATCGCGTCGAGCATGCTCAAATGCTCCTGACAGCCCTTGATGAAGCGTTCGGGAACCTGCTTGTGGTCGAAACCGCAGGTTCGCTGCCGCAATGACGCCAGAACCGCGCGTGCGGTCTCGTTGCCTGAACGGCTGGCCAGCATGTCGTGAAAATCATTGTCGGTCTGCCAGTGCAGATCGTTGCGATCCGCACCGGGCTTCATCAGATCGCGGATGCGATGTTCCATGGCATCGAGTTCGGGCGCCGGCAGTTGCATGGCGGAGCGGGCGAGCGCGGGCTCCAGTTCCCGCCGCAAAAAGAAAATCTCCTCCACTTCGCTCGCCGGCAGCCGGCGCACGTGGGGCAGGCGGCCGTCGACGGTCGCCAATCCTTCAGCTTCGATCCGCTTGATCGCCTCTCGAACCGGGGTTCGGGACATGTTGAGCTGTTGTGCCAACACCGTTTCGCGAAGCGGATCGCCGGGCTTCAAGGTGCCATCGAGCATCATGGCGATGATGGCTCCGTGCGCTTCACGCGCAAGGCTTTGCGATTTGCTCATCTGCGTTTCCTTGTTGCGGCGAATTGGTGCCCGATCGCTTCAAACCGATCCAGCCATGCCGTCTTTGCGGATGCTTGAAGGCTGTCGAATGGCCGGTCAGACGAAAGGCGCCGCTGTGCCAGCGTACGATTTCGGCCCTTCGCCGAACTGTGCATCGACCCTGCAATGGCTCGGCGGTTGGCTGGAAAAGCGCAGTTTGGCCCGGATCGTAGCAATCAAGTCTCTTCCAAGGTCGAGGCCGTCAAACCTATCAAGGTCGGCAGGAAAAATATGTGCAGCCATCGCCGTCAGATGTCGTCCATGACAGATACCCCTCCAATGAGATCGCAGGACAAAAGGTACTCCGAGCTGAGGGCACCTCCACCTTTGGGCTCCAGCGAGCTCAGAGCATTGCGGATGTTGCGGCGTTGTTCGCACCACAGCTGTTCTCCATCCTGGCGTGAAATGGGGGAAAACCGCACGGTGCGCCCGGAGGGCATTTGCGCCAACCGTGCCAGATCAACCGCTGCGATCGTTGCGATCTTCGGGTAGCCGCCCGTGGTCTGGCTTTCCGTCAACAGCACCAGCGGCTGACGCGACCCGGGCACCTGTATAGAGCCCGGTACGGTCCCGTCCGATACGATGTCATGGCCGCCATCTGCAGGCAACTCGACCCCATCGAGAACCATCGCCATGCGATCGCGCTTGGCCGTGACGTGGAACGGCAGCGATTGGAAACGGTCCAGCGTCTGCGGCGTGAAGTGATCGGCCTGGGGTCCCAGGATCACACGGATCGGTGCATCGGCTGAGCCATCGGCGGCGCCGGGCCGGGGTGTGTTTTTCTGGCGCAGGCAACAGCTGTCAACCTGCATGCCGAGCGGCAGGGCATCTCCAGCCCGCAGAGCGCGTCCAGCCACGCCTCCCAGCCGGTTGCGCAGATGGGTGGCACGGGCGCCCATGACCGGCTCGGTCCATATGCCTCCGGACACCGCCAGATAGCCCCAGACAACACCCGATGGCGCGCCCACGCTCAAGGTCTCGCCGGCGACGAGCCGATGGGATTCACCGGTGGCGACCCGCTGGCCGTCGATTCGGACGTCACACATCCCGGCGATGACCACAAAGCGGATCGGGCCGGTTGCGCGGAAACTGCCGCCGGGACCGGCGAACTCCAGAGCGGCGGCGTCCGGGTGATTGGCGCAAAGCGCGTTGGCGAGCGCCATGGCGTCCGCGTCGATGGGGCCGGCCGAGGACACGCCCAGATGACGCAATCCGGAGCGCCCGCGGTCCTGAACGGTAAGCATCAGCCCGGCGGTGACGACCTCAAGGTTCATCGCCGGGCTCGCTTTCGGGCCGCGGCAGTTCCGTGCCGTCGCGCATTCGCGCGGCGATCGCGTCCGCTTGTGCGGTGTCGACCGGTTGGAACCGCACCCGGTCGCCGGCTCTGAACAGGAAAGGATCGGGCCGGGCGGGATCGAAAACCGGCCAGGGTGTCCAGCCGATGAAACGCCAGCCGGACGGTCCGGCAACCGAGTTTATGTTGGCTTGTTGGCCGCCAATTCCGATCGCGCCGGCCGGTATGGCCTGCCGGGGCGTGGCCAGCCTGGGGGTATGCAACACCTCCGGCAATCCGCCCAGATAGGCAAAGCCGGGTGCAAAGCCGATCATGTAGACCCGGTACTCGGCATCGGAGTGCAGGGCAATCACCTGATCGGGTCGAAGACCCTTCATGGCCGCCAGTTGTTCAAGGTCCTGTCCGACCTCGCCGCCATAGACGCACGGCACGTGCCAGAGCCGGCCCGAGCCGGCTTCAGGCGGGCTGCAGGGCCAAAGGGAACGCAGCCGGTCTTCCAACTGGTCGCCGCGCACGGTCTCGGGATCGTAGCAGACCAGCAGGGAGCGATAGGTGGGCACGATTTCGACAATACCGGCAATCGCACTGTGCCGAACCCGTTCGGCAAACGCGATCACATGGGCGTTTGTGTCTTCGTCGATGTCGTCGCCCCACTGCATGACGATCGCCCGGTCACCTGACGGAAGAAAGACTGGCTTCATTTTCGATCCCCGCACCACGATCGCCCATCGGGGCGCCTCCGCACGTCAGCACTGTCCGTTACCCCCGCAACAGGTCCGGCACGACATGGACGATACCCGGGAACAGCGCGAGAATGAGAACGGAGGTCGCCAGGATGCAGAAATATGGGAACGCGGCCCGAGCGATACGCCCCATACTGTCACCGGTCAGCCGCTGGATGACCGTCAGGTTGAAGCCCACCGGTGGCGTGATCTGGGCCATCTCGACGACGATAACGAGAAAAATCCCGAACCATATCTTGTCATATCCGGCCGCCAGCACCAATGGCAAGGTGATGGGAAGCGTCATGACAATAATGCCCAGCCCTTCCATGACCATGCCGAGCACCACGTAGAACACCAGCAGCACAAGAATGAGCATCAGCGGTGGGATACCCCAGCTTTCGATTTCGGTGGCGATGAAGCGGGGGACGCCCAGAAAACCCAAAGTGGTCGACAGGACCACCGCCCCGATCATGATCAGGGCGATCATGGCGCAGGTCTCGGACGCCTGGCGCGCGGCGGTGAGCAGTCCCCGCCAGGTCAATGTACGTTGCAGCAGGCCGATCAGGATCGATCCGGCAACGCCGACGGTGGCGGCTTCGGTGGGCGAGGCGATGCCGCCGTACATGGAACCGATGACGCCGACAATCAGCAAAAGCAACGGGCCCAGTTCCTTGAGCGCCAACAGCTTCTGCCACAAGCTGGTTCGCTCGGGCGGATCGCCCACCAGTGAGGGGTTCAGCTTCGCGCGGATCGCCAGGTAGGCCATGTAACTGCCGGCCAATAGGAAGCCGGGCAGGATACCGGCCATGAACAGTTGCAGAATGGATTCCTGCGCCATCACACCGTAGATGATCATGATCGTCGATGGTGGGATCAGAAAACCCAGCGTGCCCGCGCCGGCCAGACTGCCGATTACCATGTTGCGATTATAGCCGCGATCGATCAGTTCCTTGGCGCTGATGCGGCCAACGGTAGCCGTGGTCGCCGCCGATGAGCCCGAAACCGATGCGAACAGCGTGCTGCCCAAGACCGTCAGGTGGCTGAGCCGTCCGGGCACGCGCCGCAACCATGGGGAAAGACCGGAAAAAAGTGATTCCGAAATACGCGTCCGGAATAGGATCTCGGCCATCAAAATGAACAGCGGCAGGGCCAGCAGTTCGGGAGAAGAGACAACGCTCCACGTTTGCTGCCCCAACAGCTTCAAGGAAGGCATGGCCGGCCGGAAAATGTGCAGCAAGGCCAGAGCGGTTCCGATCAGCCCCAACCCGATCCACAGGCCGCTGCCCAGAAGCAGCGTCAACAGGCCCAGAAGGGCTCCGATGGTTTTTCCCATGTCCAATTCCTGTTGTGGGCCGTTCTATTCCAGCCCTGAACCCTTGCTGAGCCGTTCTCCACGCATCACCCGCAAGTTCTGCGCCAGGCATTGAAGGGTGAAAACGAAGGCGCCGAATGCAAGCACCGATTGGGGGTAGGCCAGCGGCGCCCGGAAGGCGGTTGCGGCGGTGGTGCCGCGCATCGCCGAAAGCCACGCCATTTCGATCAGGGCAAAGCTCAGCGCTGCCGAAATCAGCAGTCCCATAACGCAGGCAAGCTGCTCGATGACCCGCGCCACCGGCAATGGCAAAACTTCAAGAAGGGCCGTCACCCGTACATGGCTGCCCGATTTCAAGGCCGCCGCACCGGCAACCAGAAAGCACCCGCCCATCAGGTAGCCGGCAACATCCCAGGTGAAATGAAGTGGCGACAGGAAAACATTGCGGAAGATCAGTTCGGACCCGACCAGCAGCGGGATGCACAGAATGAACAGGGCGGCAATGATGGCGCTGAACTCGGTGATGCGGTCGATGGCTGCAATCACGGGGTCAAAGCGCGCCGGACGAGAAGACGGCATGATCGCTTTCCAATCGGGACAGACAAGGTGGGCCGGTATCGTGAGGTGGCCGCCGGAAGGCCGGCGCGCGCACGGCGCCGGCCACCGGTTCTTGTGCCGGGCTAGTTGCCCCGCGCTGTCAGGTAAGCGTTGATCACCGGCGCAGAGTCCGGCACGCGTTCTTCGAACGCTTCCCACAAGGGGAGCGATTTTTCCAGCAATTGAGCCCGCAACTCCGGCGAAGGCGCGGTGACCCTCATGCCGTTTTCTCTCAGCGTAGCGATCTTATCGGCATCTTCGGCAACGCTGTTGAGCCAGAACTGGCCTTCCATAGCGGCTGCGAGCTCTTCAATTGTTTGCCGGTCTTCGGCCGACAGCGCGTTCCAAGCGTCCAGATTGACGCTCACCATGTTGGACGAGGACTGCCAGTTGAATGTCGACATGTGCTCGGTGAACTCCCAGAAAGAGCCATCGACACCGGACGAAGACGAAGTGGTGACGCCTTCGATCGTTCCGGCGGCCAGCGCCGGAACCACTTCGCCCCAGGGCATTTGCACCGGTGCGGCGCCAAGCGCGGCGAAGAAGTCTGTACCGTTGGCATCGACAACGCGCATCTTCAGGCCCGCCAGATCATCGATCGTGTCGATCTGGTTCGGTGAATAGACGGCCTGTCCGGGCCAGGGCACCATGTAGAGCACTTTCTGGTTCATGCTCTCGGCCACTTCTTCCAGTTTGGGACGGAAGAATTTGTGCAGCAGCGTCAGATCGGAAATCGTCGGTGCAATGAACGGCAAGGTCTCAATGCCCAGAACCGGCGCTTCTCCCACTTGCTGGTTGAGCAAAATGTCGGCGATCGGAACCAGGCCGTCGCGCACCGCAGCCATGCCTTCGGGCCCCTTGATGCCCAAGGCGCCGCCCGAATGGACAGTGATCACGACCTCGCCATCGGTGGCTTCCTCCACCGCTTCGGCGAACGCCATGGCGTTCTGAGTGTGAAAATTGCCCTCCGGCCAGACGACCGACATGTCCCATCGGGTTTCTGCCGCCGCCGCTGAAGCCAATGTCAGGCTGCAGATCATTGCCAGGCCGTAGATGCTTCCCTGCTTCACGTTTCTTTCTCCCTTTTCGTGGAACCGGACGTTCGGTGATGTAACGGATTTTCCCTTGAATTGAGCGTATACCACTTGTATCCGTGATTGTTGAACGCTAGCTGTCCGTCTGTCAATGCAGCATGCGAAGGAATTGAAAGTCCGATTTTAAGCGCTTAATAAAATTGGACTTTTCAAGGGATGGAGGGTGCCGGTGACGGCTCAGATCGATCTCAATTGCGACATGGGCGAAAGCTTCGGCGCCTTCAAAGTCGGCAATGATGCGGCCATGCTCGACCTTGTGACGACGGCCAATGTGGCGTGCGGTTTTCATGCCGGCGATCCGGTGGTCATGCGCCAGACGATCCGAATGGCGAAGGCGCGGGGCGTGGCCGTCGGGGCGCATCCGTCGTTTGCCGATCTGTATGGGTTCGGGCGACGCCGCATCTCCGGCGAGCGGCCCGAGGATTTGGAGACACAGCTGATTTTCCAGATCGTCGCCATGGCTGGCATGTGCGCGTTGGAAGGACACCCGATGACGCATGTGAAAACGCATGGCGCGCTCGGCAACATGGCTGCGGTCGACGCGGATCTGGCTGCGGTGTGTGTCCGGGCGATCCTGGCCGTGGATGCAACCCTGACCTTCATCACACTGCCTTACTCGGAAACCTACAACGCCGCCGAGAAGGCCGGGCTGCGCGTCGCCTGCGAAATCTATGCCGATCGCACCTATACCGATCGGGGCGAACTGACACCGCGCGCGCAGCCGGGGGCTGTCATCGAAGATCCGCGGCAGAGCATCGACCAGGTGCTGGAGATGGTGCTGAACGGCCATATCCCGACGACCGGCGGTCAGAAACTGCCGGTCGCGCCGCGAACGCTGTGCGTGCACGGAGATACGCCGGGCGCCGACGTGATATGCGGCAAGCTGCGCGCCGCGCTGTTGGAAAATGGCGTGACGATCGCGCCGTTTTCCACGCGTTGAGATCGGCACAATGGATCGAACGGTCTATTTGAACGGCAGTTGGCTGCCGGAGGCGGAAGCCAGGGTTTCCGTGTTCGATCGCGGTTTTCTGATGGCTGACGGCATTTACGAGGTGACGTGTGTGCTTGGCGGCAAGCTCGTCGACTATGAAGGCCATGCCGCCCGGCTGCGACGCTCGGCACGCGAACTGTCGTTGCCCTTGCCTGTGACCGGCGACGAGATGCTGGCACTTCATCGCCAGATCGTCGAACGCAACCGGCTGGACCAGGGCATGGTCTATGCGCAGCTGACGCGCGGCGCCGCCGAGCGCGATTTCGTCTATCCGCCCGCCGGTACGCCGCCAACGTTGGTGATGTTTACCCAGGCCAAGGATCTGCTGACGAACCAAGACGCCGAACGCGGGATCTCGGTGGCGCTTTTGCCGGATCTGCGCTGGGGACGGCGCGACATCAAAACCGTCCAACTGCTCTACCCTTGCATGGCCAAGATGGAAGCACGCCGCCAGGGCAGTGACGAGGCCTGGTTGGTCGAGGACGGATTGATCACCGAAGCAAGCGCTGCCAACGCACATATCGTCAATGCCGATGGCGCACTGATCACCCGCGATCTGTCGCGTGCGCTGCTGCCGGGCGTGACCAGGGCGGCGGTGCTCGAACTGGCGGGGCGCCATGGGGTGCGCGTCCATGAGCGTGCTTTCACCGCTGAGGAGGCCCGTTCCGCGCGCGAGGCTTTCATCACCTCGTCGACGAACTTCGTGGTGCCCGTGATCAGCATTGACGGCGCCGCCGTCGGCGCGGGGACCCCAGGCGCGCTCACCCGACATCTGCGCCAGACCTACATCGCCCATTGCCGTGCCACCGCCATATGAGGACAACACCATGACGCAACCGATCAACCGCGACACGAACGGCGTTTACATAATCGCTGCCACCCCGTTCACCGAAAACGGGGCCGTCGATCATGAAAGCCTGCGGAAACTGGTCGATTTCTACATTTCGCACGGTGTGACAGGGATGACGATCCTGGGCATCATGGGTGAGGCGAACAAGATGACACCGCAAGAACGCCGCGCAGTGATCGACACCGTGATGGGCCAGGCTGGCGGCCTGCCGGTGATTGTCGGCGTTTCCGATGCCGGGCTCGCCA
>NZ_CFIFWG010000050.1:0-18084 GCF_984466335.1 Roseitalea sp.
GCCTGTGGGACTCATTCTCATCAAGCACAGAAGTTGTGTTCCTTTTCAGCCTGACATCGGGTGCGACCGACACGTCAGCGGCCGCCGTGTTCTGGGCCCTGATCACCGGCAACGCCGGCGCCGTCGGCACGGTCGAGCGCGTGGTGATCGTCGACATCCGGCTGCCGCGGGCCGTTCTCGGCGCGTTGATCGGCGCGTCCCTTGCGGTCTCCGGCGCCGTCATGCAGGGCCTGTTCCGCAATCCGCTCGCCGATCCGGGCATCGTCGGCGTGTCGGCCGGCGCCGGTCTGGGCGCTGTGACCTTCATCGTTCTGGGAGGCGGCGTCCTGGCGCCCGTCGCCGCGCTTTTCGGCATCTATCATGTGCCGTTCGCGGCCTTTCTGGGCGGGCTGGTGACGACGATTCTGCTCTATCGGGTCTCGACGCGGCACGGCCGCACCTCGGTCGCGACCATGCTGCTGGCCGGGATCGCGCTCGGCGCGATGGCCGGTGCGTTCACCGGTCTGCTCGTCTTCTGGGCCGACGACCAGCAATTGCGCGACCTGACCTTCTGGGGGCTCGGCTCGGTGGCCGGCGCGACCTGGATCAAGATCGCGGCCGTCGCGCCGATCATCGTGCCCGTCGTCCTGCTCGCGCCGCTGCTCGCGCGCGGGCTCAACGCGATGACGCTGGGCGAGGCGACCGCGCAGCATCTGGGCCTGAACGTGCAGCGCTTCAAGCGGATCGCCATCGTCGCCGTCGCGGCGGCCACGGGGGCGGCGGTCGCGGTCTCGGGCGGCATCGGCTTTGTCGGCATCGTGGTGCCGCATCTGCTGCGCCTTCTGATCGGGCCGGACCACCGCTATCTGCTGCCGGCCTGCGCGCTTTTGGGCGCGGTGATGCTGCTGCTCGCCGATGCCATCGCCCGGCAGGTGGTCGCGCCGGCCGAACTGCCCATCGGCATCGTGACCGCGACGATCGGCGCGCCCTTCTTCCTGTGGATCCTGCTGCGCCGGCGCGGCATCGTGGATTTGTGACCATGCTCGATGCTTCCGACATCCATGTGAGCTTGGCAGGGGCGCCGATTCTGCACGGCGTCGATATCGCCGCGCGTGCGGGCGAGGTGACCGCCGTGATCGGCCCGAACGGCTCGGGCAAGACCACCTTGATGCGCGCGCTGACCGGCGAGATCGCCTATTCGGGCGCCGCCGCGCTGAACGGGGTCGACATCGCCGGCGCGCAGCCCTGGCAGTTGGCGGCGATGCGCGGCGTGCTGCCGCAGAGCGCGACGCTCGCCTTTCCCTTCACCGTGCACGAGGTGGTGCGGCTCGGCCTGACCAGCGGCATTGCGGGCACGGGCGACGGCGACCTTGTTGCCCTGGCGCTCCGTGCCGTCGACCTTTGCGGCTTCGAGGGACGTTTCTATCAGGAACTGTCGGGCGGCGAGCAGCAGCGCGTGCAGCTTGCGCGGGTTCTGTGCCAGGTCTGGGAACCGCAGCTTGACGGCGTGCCGCGCTATCTGTTCCTGGACGAACCGGTCTCCAGCCTCGACATCAAGCACCAGCTTCAGATCATGCGGATCGCCGCCGATTACGCCGCGCGCGGCGGCGGCGTTCTGGCCATCATGCACGATCTCAACCTGACCGCGGCCTTCGCCGACAATATCGTCTTGCTGAGCGGCGGGCGCGTTTTCGCCGCCGGCGCGCCGGCCGATGTTCTGACCGGCGCCAATCTCGAACGCGTCTATGGCTGCCCCATGCATATCGGCAAGGGCGCCGGCGGCATCGGCATGCTCGTCATGCCCCATATGGCGCACGCCGCCCGCGCGCCGGACAACGCAGCTTAGGATATGCCATGAAGACGCTGCTGCGCTATCTGGCGCCCGCCATTTTTCTCGCCGGCATCCCCGCCTTTGTGTGGCGGCAGGGGGAGATCACATATGCGACGCTCGTCTTCATCGGCGCGACGATCGCCTGGCTGGTCATCCGCGCCCAACTGACACGCGGCGATCCGCTCCAGGTTGCCGCTGCGAACATCGACCGTCTGGAGAAGGCCACGCTTTTTGCCACCGCCATCGGCATGATGCTGCTTCCGCTGATCGCCCTCGTGACGCCGCTGATCGATTTCGCGCTCTACACGCCAACGATGGCGGCGTTCGTCATCGGTGCCCTCGCCATGGGTCTGGGCGTTTACGTCTTCTACCGCGCCCATGCCGATCTGGGCGCCTACTGGTCGCCGACGCTGGAAATTCGCGACAAGCACGAACTGATCACGAGCGGCGTCTATGGCCGCATGCGCCATCCCATGTACACGGCGATCTTTCTGATCTGCATCGGCCAGGCGCTGCTTCTGGAAAACTGGCTGGCCGGCCTCGCCGGCCTCGTCGCCTTCACCGCGCTCTACCTTTTGCGCGTCGAGCGCGAGGAGAGGATGATGGTCGAGCATTTCGGCGAAACCTACCGGTCCTATGCGGCGCGCACGCCGCGGCTGATACCTTCCCTCAAGCCAAGGAACTAACATCATGCGCGCACGCCGCTTCGCCGCTCTTGCCGTCCTGGCTCCGGCCATCGCACCGGTCGCGCCCGCCTCCGCCGGGCAGACGCTGACCATGGTTCTTCAGGAGACCGGCCAGCGCGAATATTACTGCACCGCAACGTTCCAGATGCGGGGCGGGGACGAAGCGCCCTATCGGGACGTCAACGGTTACTTCTACATTTTCGTCGGCGACGAGCAGGTCGGCCGAAGCAAGGGCGCGTCTTTCCTGTTCGGCGATGGCGGGAGCGCGGCTTCGGCAACCTTCGAAACGCCGAACGCGCCGTGTGCCGAGGTCGACGGCTATGTGTTCGTCGTCGGCGCCTGCATGCTGGGCAACGGCTTTGCCGACCGCAACGAGTGCGCGGCCGATATCGCGCCGGGCGGCGTGGTGCGGCAGGTGAGGGCGCGATGAGCGGGGTCGCGAACGCGCCCGCGCCGGTCAGGGCGCAGGCATCGAAAAAGGCCGCGCCGCGCCTTCTGACGGTCCGCAGGGCGCAGCGCATCACGCCCAACATGATCCGCATCACCCTGTCCGGCCCGGAACTGGCCGCCATTCCGGCCGGCTGCGAGGGCGCGCACTGCAAGATCCTGCTGCCGGCCGCGGGACAGACGCGCGCCGATTTCGCCGCCCAACTGGCGGACGGGCCGCGCCCGGTCACGCGCACCTATACGATCCGCCACGCCCGGCCCGACGACGATGAGATCGATATCGATTTCGTCGCCCATGGCGACGAGGGGCCGGCCTCGGCCTGGGCGCTGCGAGCCGAACCCGGCAGCTTTTGCGGCTTTGCCGGACCGGGAAACATCAAGCTGGCCGAATTTTACGCCGACTGGTACCTGGTCGCCGCCGACATGTCGGCCCTTCCCGTGGCGGCGGCAACGCTCGAAGCCATGCCGCGCGACGCCAGGGGGCTGGCGGTGATCGAGATCACCAGCCAGGATGACCGGCAGGCGATTGACGCGCCGCCGGGCATCGATGTCCATTGGTCCGTTCAGCCGGATCCGCACACGCCTTCGGGCGCGCAGGAGCGGCTGATCCGCGCCCTCGACTGGCCGAAAGGCACCGTCCAGACATGCATCGCCGGTGAAAGCGGCGTGATCCGCGCGCTGCGGCACTTCCTGCACGGTGAAAAGGACCTGCCCAGGAAGGACACCTATATTTCCGGCTACTGGAAGATCGGCGTGGTCGAGGACGAACATCGGCGGATGAAGCGCGCCGAGGCGGTCGCCAAGGCCGGCTCCGATCAGACGTCGTGAACGCTTAGCCAGCGTGTGACGATTTCGTGCAGGCGCGCGCCGCCGAAACTGGGAAAGTGGCCGCCATGGACCACGCGCACCGGTAAGTCCACAAGCCGCTTCATCGACGTGACGTAGTCGTTCATGTCCGAATGATAGGTGTCGGTGATCAGCGGGCCGTCATAGACGATGTCGCCGGAAAACAGGATGCCCGTGTCCGCCTCGAACAGGGCGATCCCGCCCGGTGAATGGCCCGGCGTATGGATCACCTCGAAATGGCGGCCTCCGGCGGCGATGATGTCGCCGTCTTCGAGAAGCCGGGTCGCTGGCGCCGGCGCGACCTTGTAGCGCGCGGACGCATAGGGCTCGGGCGGCATCGCATCGAAGATGTCGTCGGTGACGTAGGGGTCCGCGAGCGTTTCCTTGCGGCCGGGCGCGGCCAGCATATGGGCTTCGGCGCGATGCACGGCACGCGCGCCGAACTCGTGATGACAGCCGATATGGTCGAAATGGGTGTGGCTGGCGACCGCCAGAAGCGGCCGTTCCGTTACCAGCGGAACCCATCGCCGGAGGCTGACCACGCCCATGCCGCTGTCCACCAGCATGTCCTCGTCCCGGCCGCGCACATGCCAGCAATTGCAGCGATAGAAAGGTTTGATATGCGGCTCGTCGATCAGGCTGACATCGTCGTCCAGCGGCGTCACGCGCCACCATTTGTCCGCCCTGATCCGCTTCATCGGCCCGCTCCTTCGTCCAGCAGCGTAACGGCATTCAGATCGACGGACAACGGCACCGTGTCGCCGACCGAAGCTTTCGTTCCCACCGGCAGGCGCGCGAGCAATTCGATGTCCTTGGCGTTCTCCGGCACGACCCTTGCGCGGCGGTGCGCGCCTTGGAACATCGTTTCGGTCACCGTCGCGTTTCCGACCCGATGGGCGTGGCCGGGGCCGAGCTGTTCGGGGCGAATACAAACGGTGACGGCGCTACCGCTGGCCGCACGTTCGCCGATCGGCAGCGGGCCGAGCGCGGTGATCGCCCGGCCATCTGCCATATGCCCGTCGATGAAGTTCATCTCGCCGAGGAACGCGGCGGCAAATCGCGTCCTAGGACGGCGATAAACCCGCTCGGGGCTGCCTTCATCCTCGATCCGGCCCGCATTCATGACGACGATGCGGTCGGCGATCGCCATGGCCTCTTCCTGATCGTGGGTGACGTGGACGAAGGTGGCGCCGACCCTGCGCTGGATCGCCTTGAGTTCCTCCTGCATCGACCGGCGCAGGTTCAGATCGAGCGCGCCGAGCGGCTCGTCGAGCAGCAGCACGTCCGGGTCGACGGCGAGCGCGCGCGCCAAGGCCACGCGCTGTCGCTGACCGCCGGACAATTCGCCGGGGCTTTTCCCTTCGGCGCCGGGCAGGCCGACCAGATCGAGCATCCGGCGCGCCCTGTCCTCGCGCGGGCCTTTCGCCACTTTTCGCATGCGCAGGCCGAAGGCGACATTGTCGAGCAGCCTCATGTGAGGAAACAGGGCATAGTCCTGAAAGACGGTCGTCGTCGGGCGGTGCGCCGCCGGAACGCCCACCATCGATCGGCCGCCGATCCGCACATCGCCACGGGTGGGATCGGCGAAGCCGCCGATGATGTTCAAAAGCGTGGTCTTGCCGCAGCCGGACGGCCCGAGCAGCACGCAATATTCGCCGGCTTCGACGTGCAGGTCGATACGGTCGAGCGCCTTGATGTCATGGAAGGTGCGGCTCAGCGCGCGTATGTCGATCGATGCGGTCATTTGCGCCTCAAGACGGCCAGTTCGACGGCGAGGATGGCAACGGCCGACAACATAAAGACGAGCGATCCGATCGCATTGGTCTTCGGGTTGAGGCCGGAGCGCAGCAGGCTCCAGATTTCGACGGGCAGCGTGACGTCGAAACGCGACAGCAGGAACGCGATGATGAACTCGTCCCAGGAGAATGTCACCGAAAGGAGGAACGCCGCCACCAGCGCGGGCGTGATCATCGGCGCGGTGACAAGCGCCATGACGCCGATTTCGCCGGCGCCGAGGTCGCGCGCCGCCCGTTCGGCCGACAATTGCGGCTCGCCCAGCGCAGCCAGGCAGATCGCAAAGCAAAGCGGTGTGTTGATCACGATATGGCCGACGGCCACCGTGCCAAGCGACAGGCTCAGCCCGGCCATGTTGAAGCTGGCGAGCAACCCCAGGCCGATCACCAGATAGCTCACCGACAAAGGCGCGGTCAGCATGCCGCGGATCGCCGGCGCGCCCGGCAGGCGACCCGAGGCGACCGCGCGGGCCGCCAGGAAACCAAGCAGCAACGCCATGGCCGACGAGACCACAGCGACGAGCAGCGAGTTGAAAAGCGCGGCCACCAACGCATCGTCGGCGAGAATTTCGGCGTGCCAGCGAAGGGTGAAACCGCGAAACGGGGGGATCGGGAACCGGCCGTCTTGAAAGGAAAAAAGGACCAGCACCGCGACCGGCAGGAAGATGAAGCCGTAGAGCAGCACCATATAGCCGGCGCACACAGCAAAGCGGGTCATCGTGCCCCCACGCGCATGAAGCGGGCCAAGAGCAGATAGGCGATGGTAACGGCGATCATCAGGACGATCGACAGGGCCGCTGCCATGGGCAGGTCGGCGCGGCGCCCGATCTGCAACATGATCAGTTGCGGCAGGGCGAGATCGTTGCCGCCGCCCAGGATCTGCGGCGTCACATAATCGCCGATGCACAAGGCGAACGTCAGAAAGGCGCCGACGGCGATGCCCGGCAGCGTCAGCGGCAGGACGATGAAGCGGAACGTGGCGAGGGGCCCGGCGCCCAGATCGGCGGCGGCCTTGCGCAGATTGGGCGCGATCTGCACCAGGCTCGCATAGATCGTCAGCGTCAGCAGCATGGTGAAGAAATGGGTGAAGCCGATCACCGTCGCCGCGCGCGAATTGGCCAGGTCGAGCGCCGGCAGGCCGATGCCGGTCAGCCAGTCGTTGAGCACGCCCTGCCGCGCCAGCACGAGCGACCATGCATAGGAGCGCACGACATAGGACGTCCAGAACGGGATGACGGCCATGGCCAGCGCGAGGCGGCGATAGCGCTTTGGCACCTCCTCGGCGATGATCCATGCGAGCGGATAGGCGAGCAGGACCGACAGAACCGTGACGGTCAGCGTGATTTCAAGCGAGTTCAGCGCCGCTTCCAGATAGGCCGGCCTTTGGATGATCGCGGCGTAATTGTCCGGTCGGAAAATCCGCTCGATTCCGGCGTCGGTGCGCCGCCAGAAGCTCATCAATCCCATGAGCAGGAACGGCAGCGCGAAGAACACCGCCGTCCACACAAGCGCCGGGGCGATGAGCCAGAGGGCACGCCGCCGTTCGCGGGCTTCGAGCGTGACTGCGCCCGCCGGTGCCATCCTCAATGCGCCAGAAATCGGGTCCAAAGATCCTGCATGGCGGCGTCGAGTTCGGCGTCGGGCGCCGGATAGAGCTGCGCGCGGGCAAGATAGCCCGTCTGCTGATCCCAGCGCAGGGCACGCTTCTGATCGTCCGTCATGACCTCGCCCGCGGCCGCGTTGGCGGGCATCGCCCAATAACATGACGATGTCGCCAGCGCCGCCTGCCCCTCTGGGCTGAGCACGTGTTTGACGAATTCGAGCGCCAGGTCCGGCTGCCCGCTGTCGGCGAAAACGCCGATCGACTGCGACCAGCGCACCGCGCCCTGATCGGGGATGATCCAGTCCAGTTCGGGGATCTCGGAGACGAGGCCGGCCGTGACCCATTCGCCGCCGCCGACGAGAATGTCGACCTCTCCGGTCGCGATCGCCGTCTGGGAGGCGACGACCTCGCCGACCGATGCCGCATTGTCCTTGAGCGCCAGAAGCGCTTCTTCGATCGCCGGCAGATCGTCGAGCGAGAGCGAGGCGGTCTGCATGCCAAGGCCCACGGCGACCATGCCGATCAGCGGCAGGTAATAGTCGTAGACCGCCAGCCGGTCGGCGAACGCACCGGACCACAGCGCGGTCATGTCGGCGATATCTTCGGCGCCGACCGCCGATGAGTTGAACGAAACGGTGTTGTAGCCGAACTTCTCCGAGATCGCATAGGTCTCGCCGTCGATCACATGGTTGTCCTCCATGACCAGTTCGGGGAACAGCGTGTCATAGGGCAGCTCATCGGTGGGCAAGGGCGCCAGAATGCCGGCGGACACCGCGCGCGGCACGTCCACGCCGTCGATCACCAGCACATCCCAGTCGCCCGGCTGCGACTGTTCGATCAGCGACAGCGCGGTGCCCGTGCCTTCATACTCGCGCAGGTTGACGGTGACACCGAACTCTTCCTCGAACGGCTTGATGAGCGCGTCGTCGGTGTGGTCGCACCAGACAAGTGCGTTCAGTTCCCGAGCGTTTGCGGAGGATGCGCCGATGGCCGTTCCGGCGAGCATCGCCAGGATGATGCGTTTCATGATGGGCTCCTGTGTTTATGCGGCATTCGATGTGTCCAATTCATCGGGCTCGCGATGCAGCGGCATCGTCATGCAATGCGCGCTGCCGCCGCCATGGGCGAACAGCCTCAACTCGGGATCGAGCACTGTCAAACCCTCGGCGCGCAAGGCGGCGTTGGTGCGCGCGCAATGGCGCGGCGACAGCACCTTGCCGTCGCCGAGCGCGAGCACGTTGCAGGCCATGTCGGCCATCGCCTCGCGATAGCGCACCTCGATGAGGCGGATGCCGTGCCGCCCGAGCCATGCCACGAAATCGTCGGGCAGGGCATCGGCGCAGGCAAGCGCAAGGCCCGGCGCGACCATCGAGAAGATGACGTCCAGATGCAGGAAGTGGTCGTCGAACGGCACAAGGCGCACATCCCAGCCCTTGGCCTGAAGCCAGCCCGCATATTGGCGTGCGCCCGCCTCGCTCGTGCGCCCCTCGGAGTGGCCGATCGCGGCCAGGCCGGGGCGTATCAGGTGGATGTCGCCGCCCTCCAGCGTGCCGGCGGTCGCCATGTGCCAGAACGCACTGCCGTAATGGGCGATGATGGACGCATATTCGCCGCGCCGCTGCGGCATCGCCAGCATGGTCAGCACCGGCCCGTCCGGCGAAACCTGGCTCGAATCGCGCGTATAGACCTGATATTTCAGAGCGGGGTCCGGCTTCAGATAGTGACGTGAGACACCGGCTTCATCGAGCGCGGCTTCAAACTCGGCATATTCGGCAAGCAGATGTTCGCGCGTCAGCTCCCGGCCCGACGACAAAGTGGCGCGCGCGATCGCGTTGGTCGGAAGCCAACTGTAATGATCCGGCCGGCACAGCAGGACGTCCGTCAGTCGGCCCGTCTCGGAGGCGAGGCGCCAATTGGGCCGGGCGATATCTTTGGTCATGTTCACGAGCCGATTGTGCGGGAGGCGTCGATGTGAAAAAATGAAAATCAATCAAAGTTCACTTCAATGGTTTCCAACTAAATGCGTCACGGCCCACTCACCATCGCCGATTTTCGCCTGCTGCATATCTTCGTGGCGGTGGTCGAGGCCGGTGGCTTTGCGGCTGCCGAGGTTGCGATCAATCTGTCGCTGTCGACCATATCCACCCATATGAAGACGCTTGAAACGCGGCTGGGCCTGACGCTGTGTCGGCGCGGCCGTGGCGGGTTCGTGCTGACCGAGGCCGGCGAAGCGGTCTATGCCGAAGCGCGTCAGCTGATTTCGGCCAGCGAAGGATTTTCGGCGCGGGTTTCGGGTCTGCACGATCGGCTGGCGGGACCGGTTCGGCTTGGCGTGCTCGATACGCTCATCACCGATCCGGCCTCCAGGCTGACCGACAGTCTTGGCGCCTATGCCGCCACCGCGCCGGAATCGGAGATACAGATCTTCACCCGGCCGCCCGACGCGCTGCTTCGCGACGTGCTGTCGAACGCGCTGGACGCGGCGATAGGCAGCTTCCCGCGCGTTGCGCTCGGCCTTGAATATGTCGACCTTTATGATGAGCGCCACAGCTTCTATTGCGGTCGCGGCCATCGGCTGTTCGGTGTCGACGACGGCGATATCGACGTGGAAGAACTGCGCCGCCATCGGCTGATCGGCAGGACCTATTGGGGCGCGCGCGACCTCAAGGCGTTCGCCAGCCACCGCGTCGGCGCGATGGTGTCGGAGATGGAAAGCGAAGCGCTTCTCATCCTGTCAGGCGCCTTTCTGGGCTATCTTCCCGAACATTACGCGGCCCGTTGGGTGGCGCTGGGGCAGATGCGCGCCCTTGCGCCCGGCCGGTTCGGCTACACCGCGGCTTTCCAACTCGCTTTTCGCGACGATCGACGACAGGTGCCGCGCATCGCCAAGCTGATCGAGTGTCTTTCCAGCCCGCATGCGGCAAAGGCCCCTGCGCCCGTCGCGGTGGCCCGCGGCCATGGAGGCGTTGCAACCAGGTGACAGGGCCGGACCCCAGGGCAGGCATCGGCCCTTGCCGGCGACGTTCTTCTGGCGGACGCGGCTGCGCTCACGCAAACCTCTCTTGTGTCCGAACGCGACCCCGGCACCGCCGATGTGGCGCCTCGCGCCCATGGCGGCCGGGCGTTGCGGCCACCGTTACGGGCCCGGCAGCATCGATTTGAGGATCGAGGTCATGATGTCGACGGCGGGCATCTGTTCGGCGCCGATACGGCGATGCAGGCCGACCGCGCCGACGGTCGAGCCTGTGTCGATCGGCAGCACGGTGAAGGCACCCGATTCGATTTCCGAGGCCACGACGCCGCGCGAGATGATCCATATCGCGCCGTGCTCGCGCACGAACGCGCGGCCGAAGGAGGCCGAAACCGTCTCCACCACCCGCGGCGGTTCGGCGAACCCCTGCTCGATGAACAGCCGGTCGACCAATGGCCGGATGATCGAACCCCTGGTCGGCACGAGCAGCGCAAAGGGCGTCATGTCGCGGTCGGAGACGCGGCTCCTGCCGGCCAGCGGATGGTCGCTGTCGATGACGAAGACCACGCGGTCGTGATAGAGCGGCTCGAACATCAGCCCCTGCATGCGTTCGGGCGCGGCAAGCCGGCCAAGGACGAGGTCGAGACGGCGATGGAACAGATGATCGAGCAGCACCTGGTTCTCGCCGGCGATCACGACCGGACGGTTGCGCGCGCCGGTGGACAGGAACCGGGCGATCGCCTCGGGCATCAGCGTCGCCGAGACCGTCGGCAAGGCGCCGATGCGCAGTTCGGGACCGCCGACCGCATCGAGGCTGGCAAGGGCGGCAAGGCCGTTGCGCGCCGCGGCAAGGCTGTTTGCGGCATGGCGCGCGAACAGTTCGCCATGGGCGGTCAGGCGGATTCCGCGGCCCTCGCGCACGGTCAGCGGCTTGCCGCAGACCCGTTCGAGTTCGCGCAGCGTGCGGGTGACGGCCGGTTGCGTCATGTTGAGGCTTTCGGCGGTTCGGCCGACGCTTGACAAGCGCGCGACCTCGACGAAGACCTGCAACTGCCGCAGCCGGACACGCGCCAGTTCATTCATATCGATACCGCTATGAATTTGGTTATTTTTTGCATTATTCATTTCAATCATAATCGGTAATCGTGCAACAGTGCTTTGAACAGATGCGCCCGGCGGACGGCTGATCGTCGTGCCGGCGCCCATAGCGGGGTCCGTCCATGAGCCAGCATTCCGATGAGACGCGCCGTCAGGCCGGCATGCGCACGCGGCGCGCCGTGCTGGGCGATGCGCATGTCGACGAGGCCATGGCCAACACCTCGCCCTTTGACGCCCCGTTTCAGGAACTGATCGTCGATGCGGCCTGGGCGGGCGTCTGGTCGCGCCCCCAGTGGAGCAAGCGCGAACGATCGATCGTGACGCTGGCCCTTCTCGCCGCCCAGGGCCATGACGAGGAGTTGGCGATGCATCTGCGCGCGACCGCCAACACGGGGGCCAGCAGGGACGATGTTTGTGAAGCCATGCTGCACGTGGCCATCTATGCCGGTGTTCCGGCCGCAAATCGCGCCTTTGCCGTCGCCAAGCGCGTCTTTGCGCAGATGCAGGCGCGGGACGCGGTCCGGAAAGGGGAGGGGGACGGATGAGGAACCGCACCATCGAGACCGGCCCCTTCTGGCCGCGCGACCTGGACCGGCATCCGCCGGCCCATACGCCCGGCTACAAGACCAGCGTGCTGCGCTCGCCGAAAAAGGCGCTGATCTCGCTGCCTAGCTCGCTGGGCGACGTCAACGGTCCGGCGTTCGGTCACAACATGCTCGGCGAAAAGGACGATGATCTGATCCTCAATTTCGCCAAATCCGGCCAGAGCGCCATCGGCGAGCGGATCATCGTGCATGGATATGTGCTCGACGAGCGCGGCCGGCCGGTCCCCGAGACGCTGGTGGAAATCTGGCAGGCCAATGCCGGCGGCCGCTACCGCCACGTCAAGGACGGCTATCTGGCGCCACTCGACCCCAATTTCGGCGGCTTCGGCCGGACGCTGACCGATGGGGCCGGCTATTATGCCTTCCGCACGATCCGGCCCGGCCCTTATCCGTGGCCCAACAACGTCAATGACTGGCGGCCGGCTCATATCCACTTCTCGGTGTTCGGGTCCGGCTTTGCCCAGCGTCTGATAAGCCAGATGTATTTCGAGGGCGACCCGCACATCGCCTTGTGCCCGATCGTCAACACGATCAGCGATCCCGAGGCGATCGACCAGCTCACCGCGCGGCTTGACATGGAAAACACCATTCCGATGGATGCGCGCGCCTGGCGCTTCGACATCACTTTGCGCGGACGGCGATCGACGCTGTTCGAAAACCGCATGGACGGCAACTGAGATGAACCCCTTCGCCAATCGCCGCAAGGAAAGCGCCTCGCAGACCGCCGGCCCCTATGTCCATATCGGCTGCACGCCCAATTTCATCGGCAATTCGGGTGTCTACGGCGAGGATCTCGGCGCGCGCATGGTCAACGACAGGACCAAGGGCGAGCGCATCACGGTGACCGGCCGGGTGATGGACGGCGCGGGCACGCCGTTGCGCGATGCGCTTGTCGAGATCTGGCAGGCCGATGCGCAGGGCCTCTACAACAGCCCTTCGGAGATGCGCGGTGTCGCCGATGCCCAGTTCACGGGCTGGGGCCGGCAGCCGGCGGATGCCGAGACCGGCGCCTTCAGCTTTGATACCGTCAAGCCGGGCCGGGTTCCGTTCGTCGACGGGCGGCCGCAGGCGCCGCATATCGGCTTGTGGATCGTGGCGCGCGGCATCAATCTGGGCCTGCACACGCGCATGTATTTCGGTGACGAGGCGACGGCGAACGCCGAGGACCCCGTGCTCGGCCGCATCGAGCACAAGGTGCGGGTGCCGACGCTGATCGCGCCGCGCGACGGCGACACCTACCGTTTCGATATTCACTTGCAGGGTGAGCACGAAACGGTGTTCTTCGATATCTGAAACCCGACAGGTCCGGCAAAGCCAACCGCCATGCAATTCGCCAAGCTCAACGGAATCAACATCCACTACCAGGTCATCGGCGCTGGCGCCGACGCGCCGACCGTCGTTTTCGCCAATTCGCTGGGTTCCGATTTCCGTATCTGGCGCGATGTGATCGTCGCTCTTGCGGGCAATGTCGCCATCGTCGCCTACGACAAGCGCGGGCATGGCCTGTCGGATGCGACGCCCGCGCCCTACCGGATGGACGACCATGTCGCCGATCTGGCCGCGCTTCTCGATCACCTTTCGGTCCGCGACGCGATCGTCTGCGGCATCTCGGTGGGCGGCATGATCGCGCAGGGCCTGAGCGCGGCAAGGCCAGATCTGGTTCGGGCGCTCATCTTGTGCTGCACGGGGCACAGGATCGGCGCCCCACGGCTCTGGCAGGATCGCATCGAGGCGGTCAGGAAGGGTGGCATCGCCGCGGTCTCGGCGGCCGTCGTCGAGCGCTGGTTCAGCGCCGGCTTCCATGCGGACCATCCCGCCGCCAGCGCCGGCTACCGCAACATGCTCGAACGTGTTCCCGTCGAGGGCTATCTGGGCACCTGCGCGGCGATCCGCGACACCGACTACACCGGGATCGCGCGACGGATCGCCGTGCCCACGCTGTGCGTCGCCGCCGACCAGGACCGGGCGACGCCGCCCGAACTTGTCGCCGAACTTGCCGGGCTGATCGAGGGCGCCGACCATCGGCTGCTGGATGATGCCGGCCACCTGCCATGCATCGATCGGCCGCACGCCCTGGTCGACGTGATCAAGCCTTTTCTGGCCCGGGTCTCGGCGGCGTCGCCATGATGCACAAGCGCCTGACGGAGACCCCTGCATGAGCCCTGAATTCATATCCCTTGAGGAGGCCGTCGGCGCCCATCTGCGCGATGGCGACACGGTCGCGTTCGAGGGGTTCACCCACCTGATCCCCCATGCGGCCGCGCACGAGGCAATCCGCCAGGGCCGCAAGGGCCTGACGCTGGTCCGCATGACGCCCGACATCATCTACGACCAGATGATCGGCATGGGCATGGCCGACACGCTCGTCTTTTCCTATGCCGGCAATCCCGGCGTGGGCTTGCTGCGCCGCCTGCGCGATGCGGTCGAAAAGGGCTGGCCGAACCGGCCCGCGCTCGAAGAGCATTCCCATTCGGCGATGGCGCAGGCCTATGAGGCGGGCGCGGCGGGCCTGCCATGCGCGATCTTTCGCGGCTACAAGGGCACGGGGCTGAATGCGGTCAACGCCAACATCAAGTCGGTCGTCTGCCCGTTCACCGGCGAGGACCTTGCGGCCGTTCCGGCGCTGCGGCCCGATGTCGGCTTCATTCACGCACAGAAGGCCGACCGCAAGGGCAATGTGCTGATCGAGGGCATTGTCGGCGTACAGAAGGAAGCGGTGCTCGCGTCAAGGCGCGCCGTCGTCACGGTCGAGGAGATCGTCGATGAGCTCGCCGCCCATCCCAACGCCTGCGTGCTGCCGAGCTGGACCGTGCGCGCCATCTGCCATGTGCCCGGCGGTGCGCATCCGTCCTATGCGCACGGCTATTACGATCGCGACAATGCGGCCTATCTGGAATGGGACCGGATCGCCCGCGATCGCGACACCTTCCTGGCCTGGATGAAGACCCATGTGCTTGAGGCGCGCCCCGACGACTTCGCGGACCGGGTCGCGCATGTCAGGAGGACGGCATGACGGACGCAACGCCCGACGAAATGATGACGGTGGCCGCATCGCGCGCGCTGACCAGTGACGATGTGTGTTTCGTCGGTATCGGCGCGCCGTCGGCGGCCTGCAACGTCGCGCGGCTGACGCATGCGCCGGACATAACGCTGATCTATGAAAGCGGCACGATCGGCACCGCGCCGGACGTGCTGCCGCTGTCGATCGGCGACGGCGAATTGTGCGAGACCGCCGTCACCACCGTCCCGGTGCCGGAGATGTTCCGGTACTGGCTGATGGGCGGCCGGATCACGGTGGGGTTTCTGGGCGCCGCCCAGCTCGATATGTTCGGCAACATCAACACCACCGTGATCGGGGATTACGGCGCGCCCAGGACGCGGCTGCCGGGCGGAGGCGGCGCGCCGGAGATCGCCACATCCTCGCGCGAGATCTACATCACCATGAAACAGTCGCTGCGCGGCATGGTCGAGCGGCTCGACTTCTTTACGAGCTTTGGCCACGGCCGGGGCGGCGATCACCGGCGCCGGCTCGGCATAAAGACCAAGGGGCCGACGCTGCTCATCACCGATCTGGCCATCTGGAAGCCGGACCCCGAGACCAGGGCGTTCACCGTCATGTCGCTGCATCCGGGCGTGACGCGTGCCCGGGTGCGCGAAAGCTGCGGCTGGCCGGTTCGCTTCGCCCCCACTGTCGAGGAAACGCCGCCCCCCACCGAACGCGAACTGACGACGTTGCGTGACCTGAAAGCGCGCACCAGGGCCGCCCATGAAGGGTCCGGGGAAGCGGGGACGGCATGAGCGAAGCCTATCTTTGCGACTATGTCCGCACGCCGATCGGACGGTTCGGCGGCGTCCTGTCGTCGGTGCGCGCGGACGATCTGGGCGCGGTGCCGATCAAGGCGCTGATGGCGCGTCACCCCGATCTCGATTGGGCGCAGCTTGACGAGGTGGTTCTGGGCTGCGCCAATCAGGCCGGCGAGGACAACCGCAACGTGGCGCGCATGAGCGCGCTTCTGGCCGGCTTGCCGCACGGCGTGCCGGGCACTACGATCAACCGGCTGTGCGGTTCGGGCATGGACGCTGTGATCACGGCGGCGCGCGCCGTCCGCGCCGGCGAGATCGAACTGGCGATTGCCGGCGGGGTCGAATCGATGAGCCGCGCGCCCTTCGTCATGCCCAAGGCGGAAAGCGCGTTTTCGCGCCACAATCAGGTCCACGACACCACCATCGGCTGGCGTTTCGTCAACCCGCTGATGAAGGCGCAATACGGCGTCGACTCCATGCCCGAAACCGGCGAGAACGTCGCTGTGGACTATCGGGTCAGCCGGGCCGATCAGGATGCGTTCGCCCTGCGCAGCCAGCAAAAGGCGGCGGCCGCGCAGGCCAGCGGCCGGCTCGCCCGCGAGATCGCGCCGGTGACGGTCCCGCAGCGCAAGGGCGAGCCGCTGATCGTCGACACCGACGAGCATCCGCGCCAGACAAGCCTTGACAGGCTCGCCGCGCTGAAGACGCCGTTTCGCCGGGACGGCACCGTGACGGCGGGCAACGCGTCGGGCGTCAATGACGGCGCGGCCGCCCTGATCGTCGCCTCCGAGGCGGCCGTCGCACGGCACGGCCTCACACCGATGGCCCGCCTTGTGGGCGGCGCGACCGCCGGCGTGTCCCCGCGGATTATGGGCATCGGGCCGGTGCCGGCGACGCGCAAACTCCTGGAACGCATCGGCTGGACGGCCGATGGTCTCGACCGTGTCGAACTCAACGAGGCTTTCGCCAGCCAGGGTCTTGCCGTGCTGCGCGAACTGGGCATCGCCGATGACGCCGAACACGTCAACACCCATGGCGGGGCGATCGCGCTCGGCCATCCGCTGGGCATGTCGGGCGCGCGGATCACGGGCACGGCGGCGCTGGACCTGTCGGAAGGCGCGGGCAAGCGCGCGGTCGCCACCATGTGCATCGGCGTCGGCCAGGGCATCGCCGTCGCGCTGGAAGCGGTCTGAACGCCGTGTCGTTTACCGCCTGTAACGGGCCGATCCTGTCGGGTCTTCTGGGGGACGAGGCCATCGCCGCGCACCTTTCGGCCAAGGCCGAGCTGGCGGCGATGGCCCGCTTCGAGCAGGCGCTTGCGGTCGCTCAGGCCGCACACGGCGCGATCGGCCACAATGCGGCCTGGGCGATCGCGCGGGCCTGCGAAACGCTGCGCCCCGACATCGACGCGCTCCGTGCCGCGACCGCGCGCGATGGCGTCGCCGTTCCCGAATTCGTGCGACAGTTGCGCGCCCGCGTCGGCCAGGCCCATGCCGGTGCCGTTCATCTCGGCGTCACCAGCCAGGACGTCATCGACACCAGCATGGCGCTGCGCCTGCGCGATTGCCTTGCGGTCCTTTCGGGCCGGCTATCGGAAATCGATGACGCGCTCGACGCGCTGGCCGCCCGTTTCGGGAGCCGTCGGATCATGGCGCGCACCCGCATGCAGGCGGCGCTTCCGGTCACGGCGCGTGATCGGATCGCGGCATGGCACGCCCCGATCAAGGGCCATGCCGAACGGCTGGCGCCGGTGCGTGAGGCCGTGCTGCGCCTGCAACTCGGCGGGCCGGTCGGCACCCGCGAGGGGCTGGGCGCCGATGCGGGCGCCATCGCGGCGCATATGGCCGACGCGCTCGGGCTGCGGGAGCCCGGACGCTCCTGGCATGCCGACCGCACGCCGGTGGCCGATTGCGCGCACTGGCTGTCGGCGGTCACCGGCAGCCTGGGCAAGATCGGCCAGGACATGGCGCTGATGGCGCAGAACGGCATCGACGACATCGCCCTCGCCGATACCGGCGGTTCCTCGGCCATGCCGCACAAGCACAACCCGGTGAAGGCGGAAATCCTGGTGACTCTGGCGCGTTTCAACGCGACCCAGATCGCCGGAATGCATCATGCGCTGGCCCATGAGCAGGAACGCTCGGGCAGTGCATGGACGCTCGAATGGATGATCCTGCCGCAGATGGTCGTGGCGACGGGCGCATCGACCCGCACGGCGCTGGCGCTTTTCGCCGATGTGGTCCGTTTCGGCGGTCCCTGAAGCGCCGATGGCAAGGCGCTTGAGGGCCGGCGCGCCGTGAGGCTGCCCCCGGCCGGGCAAGCCCGACCCGAGACCTGAACCCCCACGGACCCTAGAGCTGTTTGTCTTTGGCTGGCATCGTCTGAGCGCCGGGATTTTGTGATCTGGCAAGGCGCGCGGGA
>NZ_CFIFWG010000051.1:0-207 GCF_984466335.1 Roseitalea sp.
GCCGGCGCGGCTGAAGAAGGCGGCGACGAACAGCACGGCGATGAACGCGACGATGAAGACCCGCCAATGCGACCAGCGCGGGCCGCCACGGCCTTGCAGCGCGTGGCTGAGATGGCCCGGCAGGATGAAGAAGCATTCGATGATGGAGGCGATGGCGACGGCCATCACCACGATCGGCAGTACGCCGACGATCTGGCCGACCGTGTC
>NZ_CFIFWG010000051.1:217-17959 GCF_984466335.1 Roseitalea sp.
GAGCAGCAGCGGGGCGAACGTGGCGACCGTCGTCGCAAGCGCAGCGCTCACCGGCGTGAACATGGCGCCGACGCCGTTCTCGGCGGCCGTGACCGGATCGTCGCCCATGGCCAGGCGCGTGTCGGTGTGCTCGCCGACGACGATCGCGTCGTCGACGATGACGCCGAGCATCATGATCAGCGCGAAAAGGCTCATCATGTTGATCGTCTGGCCGAAGACGAACATCAGCCCGATCGTGGCGAGCAGCGCGACCGGAATGCCGGCGGCGACCCAGACGGCGATCCGCACATGCAGGAACGCGAACAGGACGATCAGAACGAGCGCGAGACCGGTCAGCCCGTTCTTGACCAGCAGCATGATGCGTTCGTTCAGCGCCTCGGCGCGCACCTCGTAGAGCTGCATTTCGAGGCCGGGCGGCAGTTGCGGCCTGATCTCCGACACATAGTCCTGAAGGATCGCGTTGGTCGTCAGCGTGTCGGCGCTCGCCGTCGCCTGCACGTCGATCTCGATGGCGGGAAGCCGGTTGGAGAAACCCCGGACGGCGCCGTCCTCGAAATCGTCCTCGATGGCGGCGATGTCTCCGAGGCGGACCTTTTCGCCCGTCGGCAGGGCGCGGACTTCGATCGCCCCGAGCGCGCGGGCGCTTTCGGCCTCGGCGACGGCGCGCAATTGCCGCTCGACCGGCCCGTCCAGGCTGCCGGACGGCAGATCGCGCGAATTGTTGTCGATGGCGCGCGCGATGTCGGCGATCGTCAGGTCCAGCCGGCGCAGTTCTCGCTCGGGCACGCTCACCCGCAGTTCGGGGTCCCGCATGCCGGTGAAGCTGACCTTGTCGATGCCGCGCTCGATCAGGTCGTCGCGGATGCGGTAGGCCCAGTCGCGCACCACCGCCTCGGGCACGTCGCCGCCGATGGAAACCGAGGCGACGCGGTCGAACCATTGACTGGTCGTCACGCTGGGCTCCTCGGCGCCCTCGGGCAGGTTTCCGATCGCCTTGGCGGCCGCCTCGACATCGGCGACGGCCCGCTGCATGTTCGTGCCCTCCTCGAAATCGAGGCGGATCGAGGCCGCCCCTTCCCGGGCGTACGAGTTGACCTGCTTGACGCCGTCGATGAAGCGCAGTCCGGGCTCGGCGACCGCCAATATGTTGCGCTCGACATCCTCGGCGCTGGCGCCCGACCAGGCGATGGAGACCGAAACGGTCGACGTTTCGATGGTCGGAAAGAACTGCGTGTCGATCCGCGCCAGCGCGAACACGCCGAACAGGATCATCAGCACCATAAGCAGATTGGCCGCGTTGGGATGGCGCAGGAATGCGCCGATGATCGGATGCTTGGCGCCGCTGCCGACGAGCATGGATCAGCCGCCCCGCGCCCGGCCGCCGGCCGTCTCGCGCGCCTGGCGCAGATAGGACCGGCGTTCCCGGCCCGTGAGCGCGTTCCATTGATCGTCCGTCAGGCCGCTGATCCGCTTCGCCGCCGCGATCGTTTCCGGCGGCGATCGCCCCCCGGTGACCGGCGATCCAGGGTCCGCCGGCGCGGCCTGTCCGGCGCCGGCCCCGGCGACGGTGACCCGCAGCCCGTCCTCGACGTTGGACAGGCGGGTCGTCAGCACCTGATCGCCATCCACAAGGCCCGCGCCGACGATCACGTCGCTGCCCTCGAAGGCGACGATTTCGACCGTGCGCCGCGCCAGGCGGCCCTTTTCGACCACATACATGGTGTCGGTGCCGTGAAGCGCGGTTTCAGGCAGGCGCACGGCGTCCGCGTAGAGCCGGTCGGGCACGGACACGGCGACAAAGGCGCCTGGCCGCAACTGCACGGGCGCGTCGGACATGGCGATCCGGGCATAGACGTCGATGCCGCCCCGGTCGGCGGCGATGTCCGCGCCGATCCGGTCGACGGTCGCGGTGTAGGCGTAATCGACATGGCCGACGGTCCAGACCAGCGACACGCCGCGGCCGATCAGCGGATCGGTGTCGGTCGCGATCCTGCCGTACTGCGCGTCGGTCAGGGTGAACCGCACATCGAGCGCGGTATCGTCGTACATGGCGACGGCGACATCGCCTGCCGCCACGATCCGGCCGGTCTCGACGGTCGAGGAGCGGATGACGCCGGCAAAGGGCGCGCGCACGGTCGTATCGTCCAGATTGCGCCCGGCGCGGCGCACGCCGAGCCGCTGCCGGGTTCGCACGGCGCGCTGCTGGTCGAGCCGGGCCTGCTCGATGGCGATGTTGTTGACCCGCTGCGAGACCGACTGTTCGCGCTGGGAGACGACCAGCGTGCGGTCCTCGACCTGCCTTGCGGTGAGCGCGCCGTTGGACCGGAGCCGTTCGGCGCGCGCAAGGTCGTTGCGCGCCAGGGCGAGCTGGTCGCGGGCGATGTCGAGCTGCGCGCGCTCGGAGGTCAGCCGCGCGGCGATCTCGGCGATCGTTGCATCGGTCTGGGCGAGGCCGGCACGCGCCTCGGCGAGCGCGATTTCAGCGTTGAAAGGGTCTATCGCGAACAGAAGGGCGCCGGCCTCGACACGGTCTCCGGCGGACAGGGCCGGATTGACCTGCACCACTTCACCGGAAGCGGGGGGGCGGATGTCGACGGTCCTGCCGGCGGTCACCTCCCCGAACAGGCTGACCATCGGGCGCTGGTCCCCGGTGGACGCGAACATGGCCTGGACAGGCACCGAAATCTCCGGCTGCGGCCTGGCGGTGCGCTCGGGCGCGGCGGCGATCATGCGTTCCATGACGAGGTAGGAACCGGCCAGGATCGCCACCATCAGGGCCGCCTGGACGACCGTGCGCATAGCAGCGGCCACGCCGCCGGGTTCCGGCCGCGCCCTCGCCGGCCGGTCTTCGACGGTTTCCGGTTCTTCCACGGATTTCAGCATCGGCGTGTTCCTGCCGCACGACCATATGGCCCGGGACGGCGGCCACAAGTTAAAACTTCGTCATGTTGGCCGGCCCGATCGCCCGCTTCCGGCCAGGTCCGTTCTTTACGCCGGCCGCGCCGGAAAGGATCAGTCGCCGGCCCCGTCAGCCTCGAACGCATAGGCCGTCGAGCAGAATTCGCAGGTGATGACGATCCTGCCGTCGCTCTCGGCTTCCGCCTTGTCGACGTCCGAAAGCCTGCCCAGAACGTCGGCAACCTTGCGCCGCGAACAGGTGCACCGTTCGGCGAGGGGCCGGGCCTCGTGCACGCGCACGCCGCGTTCGTGGAACAGGCGGAACAAAAGCGTGTGCACGCCGACGCCTTCGTCGATCAGCTCATCGTCGTCGACCGTGCCCAGCAGTGCCTTGACCTCCGCCCAGGCATCATCGTCCTCGAACCTTGGGATCTGCGCGCCCTCGGGCGCATCGCCCGGATGCAGGTCGGCCCTCGGCACGCGCTCGGGCGCTGCGGGCAGGAACTGGGCGAGGATTCCGCCGGCCCGCCAGGCCCGTTCGACCGCGCCGTTCTCGCCGCGCCTCGACAGACGGCCGACGGCCAGGCGCACCTCGGTCGGGATCTGCTCGGACTGGCGGAAATAGTTGCGCGCGATCTGTTCGAGCGAGGCGCCGTCGAGCGGTACGATGCCCTGATAGCGCTGCATCCGGGCGCCCTGATCGACCGTGAGCGCCAGCGTGCCCTTGCCGAGCAGGTGTTCGGGCAAGGCGCGCCCCGCCGCATCGGCGGCGGCGACCCTTTCGGCATCGAACTTGGCATAGCCGCGCATCGTGCCCGGCGTTGCGAAGTCGACGACGAGCAGCGAGACGGGGCCTTCGGCCTGCGCCTGGACGATGAACTTGCCGTCGAACTTGAGCGATGAGCCCAGCAGCGCGGTCAGGACGGTCATTTCGCCCAGAAGGCGGGCGACCGGCTCGGGATAGGCGTGGCGCGACAGGATCGTATCGAGCGCGTCACCCATCAGAACGGCGCGGCCGCGCGCGTCCAGCGCATCGACTTGGAACGGAACCACGGCATCGAGCCCCACGGGCGCCGGGTCTGCCGACCGGAACCCTCCCGACGGCGTTGAAGGAGTGTCGGTCATCATCGTGTCTTTCGTTCGGTCCGCCCGTTCAGAGCGTTGCCTCCAGACACCATGCGATGATCGCCTTCTGCACGTGCATGCGGTTCTCGGCTTCGTCGAGAACCACCGATTGCGGTCCGTCAATGACCGCGTCGGTCACCTCCTCGCCGCGATGGGCCGGAAGGCAGTGCATGAACAGCGCGTCCGGCTTGGCATGGGCCATGAGCGCCTGGTTGACCTGATAGGGCATGAACACATTGTGGCCGCGGGCACGCTCTTCCTGGCCCATGGAAACCCAGGTGTCGGTGACGACGGCATCGGCGTCGCGCACGGCCGCTTCCGGCTCGTGGGTGAGGGACACCTTGCCGCCCTGGCCGCGCGCCCAGTCGATATAGGCATGCTCGGGCCGATTGCCACTGGGCGTGGCGACCGCCAGTTCGAAGCCGAACCGGGCGCTGGCCTCGATCATCGAGTGCAGCACATTGTTGCCGTCGCCCGACCAGGCGAACTTGCGGCCGGCGATGGTGCCGCGATGTTCCTGGAAGGTCATCACGTCGGCCATGATCTGGCAGGGGTGGGTGGCGTCCGTCAGTCCGTTGACCACAGGCACGGTGGCGGCGTCGGCAAGTTCCCTGAGACGGTCATGGGCGTGGGTGCGGATCATGATGATGTCGACATAGCGCGACAGGACGCGCGCGGTATCGGCGATCGTCTCGTCGCGGCCGAGCTGCATCTCGCCGCCGGTCAGCATGATGGTCTCGCCGCCGAGCTGGCGCATGCCGACATCGAAGGACACGCGCGTGCGGGTGGACGGTTTTTCGAAGATCATCGCCAGCGCCTTGCCTTCCAGCGGGCGCGCGGCGCCGCCGGCCCTGTGGGCAACCTTGCCTGCGCGGGCATTGTCGATGATCGCCTGCAACTGGTTGCCGGCGATATCGGACAGATCGAGAAAATGACGAATACTCATTGGAATGCGAACATCGGGAACACGAACACAATGGACAAGGGTCAGGCCGCGCGACTGGCGGACAGGCCGCGCGCGGCGGCCTCAAGGCGCGACAGGCCTTCGCCGATCTCCTCGTCGGAAACGATCAGCGGCGGCAGGATGCGCACGACATTGTCGCCCGCCGGGACGACAAGCATGTGACCGGCGAACAGCGCGGCGACCACATCGGTGTTGGGCACGGCGCATTTCAGGCCGCTCATCAGCCCCTTGCCGCGCACTTCGGCGAACACGTCCGGGAACCGGTCGGCCAGCGCGTGCAGCCCTTGCTTCAGGCGCAGCGCCTTGCGCCCGACATCGTCCAGAAAGCCGTCGGCGAGCAGGATGTCGAGCACGGCGTTGCCGGCCGCCATGGCGAGCGGGTTGCCGCCATAGGTGGTGCCGTGCACGCCGGGCACCATGCCGCTTGCGGCCTCCTCGGTTGCAAGGCAGGCGCCGACCGGAAAACCGCCGCCGAGCGCCTTGGCCGAGGCCAGGATGTCGGGCGCGATGCCGGCGTGCTCATGGGCGAACAGCTTGCCCGTCCGCCCCATGCCGCACTGGATCTCGTCAAGGATCAGCAACAGGCCCCTGTCGTCGCACAGCGCGCGCAGATCGCGCAGGGTCTGCCCTGGCACCGGCCTGAGGCCGCCCTCGCCCTGGACGGGCTCGATCAGGATGGCGGCCGTCTCGTCGGTGACGGCCGCCTTGAGAGCATCCATGTCGCCGAGCGGTACCTGGTCGAAACCGGGCGCCTTGGGGCCGAACCCTTCCAGATATTTGGCCTGCCCGCCGGCGGCGATCGTGGCGATCGTCCGGCCATGGAAGGCGCCCTCGAAGGTGACGATGCCGACGCGCTCGGGCTGCCCGCCGGCATGGAAGTGGCGGCGCGCGGTCTTGATCGCGCACTCGATCGCCTCGGCCCCCGAATTGGTGAAGAAGACCCGGTCGGCGAAGGTTGCCGCGCACAGCCTTTCGGCCAGACGCGTCTGGCCCGGAATCTCATAGAGGTTCGATGTGTGCCACAGCTTGCCGGCCTGCGCGGTCAGCGCCGCGACCAGATGCGGATGGGCGTGGCCGAGCGCGTTGACGGCGATGCCGCTGCCGAAATCGAGATAGGCCTGGCCGGCGGTGTCGTAGAGCCAGGCGCCTTCGCCGCGGTCGACGGCAAGGGCGGCGCGCTTGTAGGTGTCGAACAGGGGCGTCCGCATCGTCATGGCCCGTTCCCTTTAGTCCCGCGCCGGCGCATCGGCGTTGCGCCAAACGAAAACGCCGCCCAGGGTGAGCGGCCCTTTCTCCATAGTGGCGGCGGCGCCATTCGTCAATTGCGCGGTAATCAGCCGTCGCGAGCCGCTTCCACGGGAAGGATTGTCGTGCTTGGGGCCAAATTGGGGATAAAGACAAAAATCGATTCAGCGCCACGGCGCGACTCTTGAAGAGCCCTCGGCCGGTATTGTAGCTTCCATCCAGCGGAGCTAGACGCCCCCGCAGAACATCGTTCCCTGGTCGCGCGTAAATGAGCCGGTCCTTACCATTGAGACCGAGCAAAAGGTTCGGATTCTGCGCATGGAAACGGAGACCATCGTGAGCTGGACTGACGAACGCGTTGACTTGCTTAAGAAATTTTGGGCGGACGGTCTGAGCGCGAGCCAGATTGCCGCCAAGCTGGGCGGCGTGAGCCGCAACGCGGTGATCGGCAAGGTGCATCGGCTGAAGCTTTCGGGACGGGCCAAGAGCACCAAAGGCGGCGCGCCCAAGGTCAAGCGGAGCGCGCCCGCGCGCCGCGGCGGCATCGCCCATGGCGGCGCTTCGCGCGTCAGCGCCTATGGGGCGGCGACGGCGCGCCCCGCCCCGGTCGCCTCGGGCGGCATGGCGGCGACCGCCCTCAAGCAGAGCCCGGACGCGCAGGCGCTCGTCGTGCCGGATTTGCGTCCGGTCGAAGATGTCGTCGTGCCGATCGCCAAGCGCTTGCCGCTGACGGAGTTGAACGAGCGGACCTGCAAATGGCCCTATGGCGATCCGCTGACGGACGAGTTCCATTTCTGCGGCCATTCGACCGAGGAGAAGTCGCCCTATTGCAGATATCACGGCAAGCTTGCCTTCCAGCAGAACGACCGCAAGAGGCAGCGCTGACGCTGCCGAGGTTTCCTCCCCAAGAACAGTGCGTAACAGCCTGGCCGCGGCATCCTCGTCGCGGCCTTTTGTTCATGGGGACAGAACTTCTATCTCTTTGACTTGTCGCGTTTTCGAAGCGCGAAACCGAACACGCTTTCGCTGAGCCCCCACAGGCGTTCCCGGCTCAAGCTCCCTCCAGCGCGTAGCCGGCGCCTCGAACCGTGCGTATGGGGTCGCGCAGCCGGCCATAATTGATCGACTTGCGCAGGCGACCGATATGGACGTCCACGGTCCGGTCGTCGACATAGATGTTTTCGCCCCAAACGCCGTCGAGCAACTGTCCGCGCGAGAAGACGCGGCCCGGCGCCTGAAGAAAGAATTCGAGCAGCCGGAATTCTGTCGGGCCGAGCTTGATCTCGCGCCCGTTGCGATAGACGCGATGGGTTTCGCGGTCCAGTTCGATATCCCCGACCTTGAGCAGGGAGGCGACGATCTCGGGGCGCGCGCGCCGCAGCATCGCCTTGACGCGGGCCAGCAGTTCAGGCGTCGAGAAGGGCTTGACGACATAGTCGTCGGCCCCCGTCGAAAGGCCGCGAATGCGCTCGCTCTCCTCGCCGCGGGCGGTCAGCATGATGATCGGCAGGCGCTGCGTCTCGGTGCGCGCGCGCAACCGGCGGCACAGTTCGATCCCGCTCAGCCCGGGCAGCATCCAGTCGAGGATCAACAGATCCGGCGGCGTTTCCTGAAGGGCGATCTCGGCATCGTCGCCGCGCAGGACCGTTTCGACCTTGTATCCTTCGGATTCCAGATTGTAGCGCAGGAGGACGCTCAGCGCTTCCTCGTCCTCGGCCACCATGATCCTTGGTGTCGCACCCATGGCTTTCGCCTTCCGTCCGTCCGGCCCGGCAGCCCCGGTCACCGATCCTCGTTCGCCTCGACGCTGACGCGGTGGCTCTTGTCTTCCTTGGGCCGGTAGGGCGGCATCTTCTCGCCCTCGACCATGTAGTAGACCGCCTCGGCGATATTCGTGGCGTGGTCGCCGATGCGCTCGATGTTCTTGGCGCAGAACAGAAGGTGCGTACAGGTTGTGATGTTGCGCGGATCCTCCATCATGTAGGTCAGGAGTTCGCGGAACAGCGATGTGTACATCGCATCGATTTCGTCGTCGCGGTCGCGGATCATCGCCAGCTTGTCCGTCGAGCGCGTGCCGTAGGCGTCGAGCACCTCCTTGAGCTGCGCCAGCGCCAGCTCGCACAGATGGTCGATGCCCCGCGCGAGCCGCACGCCATGGGCGCCCTCATTGATCGCATCGACCCGCTTGGCGATGTTCTTGGCCAGATCGCCGATGCGTTCGAGGTCGGTGGAGATGCGGATGGCGGCGAACACCTCGCGCAGATCGCTGGCGACCGGCTGGCGCTGGGCGATCACCAGGACCGACTTGTCGTCGATCATGCGCAGGCCCTCGTCGAGCACGAGGTCGTCGGTGACCACGCGCCGGGCCAGATGCAGGTCGTTTTCGACCAGCGCGCGCACCGACTGTTCGAGCATACGCTCGGCATGGCCGCCCATCTCGGCGATCTTGTGCGCCAGGAAGCTCATGTCTTCCTCGAACGCGGTCACGGTATGCTGCGACATCGATCCTGCTCCACGCGCCTGGTTGCCCGCCGATCGTTCGTCCATGTCATCCAAAACGCCCGGTGATGTAGTCCTGCGTGCGCTTTTCGGACGGGTTGGTGAACATGGTCTCGGTGTCGTCGACCTCGACCAGTTCGCCCAGATGGAACATGGCCGTGCGCTGCGAGACGCGGGCGGCCTGCTGCATGGAATGGGTGACGATCGCGATCGTGTAGTTCTGGCGCAGCTCGTCGATCAGTTCCTCGACGATGGCCGTCGCGATCGGATCGAGCGCCGAGCAGGGCTCGTCCATCAGGATCACCTCGGGCGACACGGCGATCGCGCGGGCGATGCACAGGCGCTGCTGCTGGCCGCCCGACAGGCCGGTGCCCGGCTCCTGGAGCCTGTCCTTGACCTCTTCCCAAAGGCCCGCGCCGCGCAGGCTCTGTTCGACCACGGTGTCGAGCTCGGCCTTGTTCTTGGCCAGCCCGTGAATGCGCGGACCGTAGGCGACGTTCTCGTAGATCGACTTGGGGAACGGGTTCGGCTTCTGGAAGACCATGCCCACGCGCGCGCGCAGCTCGACCACATCGACGCCCGGATCGTAGATGTCGTCATTGTCGAGCGTGATCCGGCCGGTCACCCGGCAACCCTCGATCGTGTCGTTCATTCGGTTCAGGCAGCGCAGATAGGTCGACTTGCCGCAACCGGAGGGCCCGATCAGCGCGGTCACCTGGCGCTCGCGGATTTCGAGGCTGACATCGATGATGGCCTGCTTTTCGCCGTAGAAGACGTCGACGCCCCTGCCGTTCATCTTGACCGGGAACTCGTTGGGGCCGGTCAGGGCCGCCTGGTCCGCAAAACCCTGTTCGATATCGACTTTCATATCGGTCGTCCTCATGTTCGTTACCACCGGCGCTCGAAACGGCGGCGCAGGATGATCGCCGTGATGTTCATGACCGCCAGGAACGCAAGCAGGATGAGGATCGCGCCGGAGGTGCGCTCGACGAAGGCGCGCTCGGCCTGGCCGGACCACATGTAGATCTGGACGGGCAGGGCCGTCGCCGGGTCGAAGGGCGTGCTCGGATAGTCGGCGACGAAGGCGACCATGCCGATCAGCAGCAGTGGCGCGGTTTCGCCGAGCGCCGTGGCAAGGCCGATGATCGTGCCGGTCAGGATGCCCGGCGCGGCAAGCGGCAGGACATGGTGGAAGACGGTCTGCATCTTCGAGGCGCCGATGCCGAGCGCCGCGTCGCGGATCGACGGCGGCACCGCCTTGAGTGCGGCGCGCGTGGCGATGATGATCGTCGGCAGCGTCATCAGGGTCAGCACCAGGCCGCCGACGATCGCCGCCGAACGCGGCAGGCCGACGAAGTTGATGAACACGGCCAGGCCAAGCAGGCCGTAGACGATCGACGGCACCGCGGCGAGGTTGTTGATGTTCACCTCGATGATGTCCGTCAGGCGGTTCTTGGGGGCGAACTCCTCAAGATAGATCGACGCGGCCACGCCGATCGGCAGGGCGAGCAGGAGCACGATCAGCATCATGTAGAACGAGCCGACGATCGCAACGCCCATGCCCGCCGTCTCGGGCCGGCTCGATGCGCCGAACACGAACAGGCCCGTGTTGAAGCGCAGCGTCATGAGGCCGTCTTCCTGCAACGTCTCCACGAATTCGAGCTGGCGGTCGGAAACGGGCCGGCGCTCCTCGGGCAGGGACAGGTTGTACTGGCCCTTGACCGCCGCGTCGATGTCGCCATGGGCGAGGAACCGGACCGTCATGCGCTGGCCGAGCAGCTCCGGGTCGGCCTGCAGCCGCTCGATCAGTTGCAGCGGCGCCCCTTGCGACAGGAGCGACTGCGCCACGCGCCGGTCGGCCCTGTCCTCGCCGTCGGCGCCCGTTGCGGCCACGATCGCGTTGCTGAGCAGCTGGCGCGACTGCGTGATCAGCGGGACGCGATTGTTCTGAAGCACGTCCTGCTCGTTGACGACGGCCGGATCGAAATTGATCTCAAGGTCGATGTTCGTTTGCCGGAAGGCGGTGTAGCCGTCCAGGACGATCGAGGCCAGAAGCGTGAACAGGAAGAACAGTCCGAGCGCGATCGCCAGCAGCCCGTAGGCGCGGAACCGGCGCTCGGCCGCATAGCGCGCCTTCAGACCGATGTCCTTTCGGCCCTGCACGGCGCCCGTGCCGGACGTCAGCGTTGCATCGGTCATTCATACTGCTCCCGGTACTTGCGGACGATGTAAAGCGCATAGACGTTGAGCGCCAGCGTGATGAAGAACAGCGTGATGCCCAGGGCGAAGGCGACCAGCGTCTGCGGCGAGGTGAACTCCAGGTCGCCGGTCAGCTGGCTGACGATCTTGACCGTCACCGTCGTCATCGGCTCGAACGGGTTGACGGTCAGGTTGGCGGCGATGCCGGCGGCCATCACCACGATCATGGTTTCGCCGATCGCCCGCGAGGCGGTCATCAGGAGCGCGCCGACGACGCCGGGAAGCGCTGCGGGCAGGATCACGCGCTTCATCGTTTCGGAGCGCGTCGCGCCCAGTCCGAGCGATCCGTCGCGCATGGCGCGCGGCACCGCGCTGATGATGTCGTCGGACAGGGACGAGACGAACGGGATCAGCATGATCCCCATCACCAGGCCCGCCGTCAGCACCGACTGGGCCGATATGAAGTCGTCGACATTGCCGGTCGCGATCCCGGCGATCTGCGCGGACAGGTCGCGCAGGAAGGGCCCCACCGCGATCAGCGCGAAGAAACCGTAGACGATCGTGGGGATGCCGGCGAGCACTTCGAGCAGCGGCTTTGCGATCGCGCGGAAGCGGGGCCCCGCATATTCGGACATGTAGACGGCGGCGAACAGACCGATCGGCACGGCCACCAGCATCGCCACGAAGGCGATGTAGAGCGTGCCGGCGAGCAGCGGGATCAGCCCGAACTGGCCCGCCGCCTCAGGGTCCTCGGCATTGGCGAAGCGCGGATCCCAGACGGTCCCGAAGAAGAAGTCCTGCGGCGGCACGGATGTGAAGAAGCGGCCCGTTTCCGAAACCATCGAGAGCACGATGCCGACCGTCGTCAGGATCGCCACGGTCGATGCCAGCACCAGGGCGGCGTGGATCACCCCCTCGACGCGGTTGCGCGCGCGCAGCCGTGCCTTGATCTGAACGAACGCCATCGCAAGGCCGGCCAGCGACAGGCCGATGACCGCGATCGCGCGCCATAACATGCTGGTGTCGGTCAGCCGGTTGAGGAGGACGGCCGAGTCGATCATCCAGTCCTCGACTTCCCCGGCGAGCGCCACGCCCTTTTCGGCCAGCAGGGGGCGAACGGGAACGAACCCGGCGGTCGCCTGCGTCAGTTCCTGTTCGCTAAGGAGCCGAAGACCGTCCGCGATGGCCTCGACCATGTTGACGGCCAGGCCCTGCCGGGTCGGCGACATGTCGAGGCGCTCACTGGCCGGTATCGAGCCGCGCACCTGGTTCTCGATGATCATCGGCGTGGTGAATGCCCAGGCGGCCAGAAGCAGGAGCGCCGGAATCATCGTCCAGACCACGATGTAGGAACCGTAATAGCCGGGCCGTGAATGCAGTTGCGAGGTCTCGCCGCCGACGATGGCGCGCGACCGCGCGGCCCCGGCCAGATAGCCCACCGCGCCCAGCACGAGCACGATCGTTATGAGCGTTACGACATTCATCGGGCGCCTATCACGGTTTTCGGGCGGTGCGCGCTAGGCACGCGGCGAGCTTTCCTCACGCATTCCCGGCACGCACTCATCGTGTTCGTTCCTAAGACCTCTTGCCTCCTGGCCGCGCGCGGGAAAGCGGCGAGGAAAGGCTGTGCGGCGCGATCCTTTGTTCGGGGCCGCGCCGCAAGTTCGTGAAGCCGCGGACGGCCTAGAGAGTTTCGCCGGCGGAGAAGGCCGCGCGGACGGCGTCGCGCTCTTCGTCCGGAGCGGCGACCAGGCCATATTCGGCCAGCGGGCTGTCGGGGCCCGTCATGGCGTCGGAGATGAAGAACTCGACATATTCCCGCAGGCCCGGAACGACGCCCAGATGCGCCTTCTTGACGTAGAAGAACAGCGGACGCGAGACCGGGTACTCGCCCGAGGCGATGGTCTCGGTCGAGGGCGTCACGCCGCTCATCGTGGCGACCTTCAGCCGGTCGGTGTTGTTCTCGTAGAAGGCCAGGCCGAACACGCCCATGCCTTCCCTGTTGGCGTCGATGCGCGCGAGGGTCTCGGTGTAGTCGCCGTCGATGTCGACCGTGCCGCCGTCCTTGCGGACCGCGTAGCAGTTCTCCTCGGCCGTGTCCTCGTCCATGCCGGCATCCATGCGGGCCTGAAGGCCGCCCGCCGCTTCGCAGCCGACCAGGAGAACCTTTTCCTCGAACACTTCGCGCGTGCCGTGCTTTTCGCCCGGAATGAACGCCTCGATGTCCCAATCGGGGAAATCGGCGCTCACATCGGCCCAGGTCCGGTTCGGATTGTCGACCAGTTCGCCGTCGACGACGATCCGGGCGGCGAGCGCCTGGTAGACGTGGATCGGTTCGAGCGTGAAGTCCGGACCGTTGATGTCGGTGGCGAAGACGATGCCGTCATAGCCGATCCGGATCTCCTGGATCTCGGTCACGCCGTTGCTCGCGCACGCTTCGATCTCGCTGGCGCGGATCTGGCGCGAGGCGTTGGCGATGTCGATGAATTCGGTGCCGACGCCGCGGCAGAATTCCTTCAGGCCGGCCGACGAGCCGCCGGACTCCACGATCGGCGTGGGAAAGTCGGGGAAGGTCTCGCCGAAGTTCTCGGCCACGATCGTCGCATAGGGCAGAACGGTCGAGGAGCCGGCGATCTGCACCTGATCGCGCGCGTGAGCGGCGGTGGTCAGCGCGGTCGCGCCGAGCGCTGCAACGAGTGCAACTTTCAAGGATTTCATGGGTAACTCCCGATAGGGCTCGTGTCCATATTGCCGCGATGCGGCCGTGGATGCCGGCATGGGCCGGCGAACCTCGTTTTAGCGGTATCGCGATGCAGCTTTTATGACAGAAGAAAAACAGTTTTGTGACAAGTCAATTCATTGATTTTTCTTTGAAATTCCGTTTTTCTGGACTCTTTTCCGCCTCCAGGGCGGGAATTGTGACACGCACCGCCGTACCTTCGCCCGGCTGCGATCGGATGGTCAAACGACCCTCGTGGCGCGTGACGATGTGCTTGACGATGGCAAGGCCCAGACCGGTGCCCTGCTTGCCGCGGCTGGTCTCCACATCCACGCGGTAAAAGCGCTCGGTCAGCCGCGCCAGATGCTCCTCGGCGATGCCCGGACCCCGGTCGCGTACGTCCACCGATATGGCCGGTATGCCTCCGAGCCGCTCGGGCGCGGCGACGATCTCGACGCGCTTGCCGTCGCCGCCATATTTGATGGCGTTCTCGACCAGATTGTCGAAAAGCTGGATCAGCTCGTCCCGGCTGCCGCGCACATGGCCGCAATGGCCGGCGAGCGCGGATCGCTCCAGGGTGACCGTGATGTCGTCGCGCCCGGCGACGGGCTGAAACGCGCCAACGACATGGACGAGCGCGTCGACCAGATCGACGTCGATGAAGTCCGAGCGGCCGAGCGCCGTCTCGAAGCGGCTGAGGGAAAGAAGGTCGTCGATCAGACGCGACATGCGCTCGGCCTGCTCATGCATGATGGCCAGGAAGCGCTCGCGCGCATCGGCATCGTCGCGCGCCGGCCCGGCCAGCGTTTCGATGAAGCCGCTCAGCGAAGCCAGGGGCGTGCGCAGCTCGTGGCTGGCATTGGCGATGAAATCGGTGCGCATCCGCTCGGCGCGGCGCAGTTCGCTCAGATCCCGGAAGTGCAGCAGGAAGTCGCCGCTTCCGTTGCCGGTCGGCGGCAAGGCGGCGATCGAGACCAGAAACCAGTGCTCGCGCGGCGTGCGCTCGACCAGTTCGGCCGGCGCGGGCCTGCCGCCTGCCATGGCCTTATGGATCATGTCCAGAACCTCCGGCGAGCGGAAGCGGATCAGAACCGACGTGCCCGGCTGCATCGCCCCCAGCACATTGCGATATTGCCGGTTGGCATGGCGCACCATGCCGCGCCGGTCGATCAGCAGCACCGGGTCGGGGATGCCGTCGAGCGCCGCGCCGTAAAGACCCTGCTCCTGGCGCAGTCCCCCGTTCTCACCGGCCCCCGCACGCCGCCGCTCCGCATCGGTGCGCACCGGCGCGAACATGCTGACGGCGAGCATCAGCCCGGCGAGGCCGAGGAACTGGAGGCCGTCGATGCGGCCGCCGGCCAGCAGCGCGGCGAACAGCAGGACGGATGCCGCCAGCGGGAAGCGGTTCGAGACAAGGCGTCGGCGCATGCCGGCCCACCACTGGCTCCATCTTTGCATGCCGGTTCCGGGCATCGTCACTCTTTCCGCCGGCGGCGCGGCACGCGGCGCTGGTCCTCCTTGGGCATGTCTCGTGGTCCCCGGTTCACATGCAATGATCCAACTCTTTGATTATGGGCATGTTCTTATCCGAAAACCGCATACACTTTTCGGGAGCATGCCCCTTATGGCCCATTGCGCGCCGGCGGAACACCGCCGGGCGGCCATTGGGCGGAAAGCGCTTCGCCCCAAGGCTTTGGCGAAAATCGCCCATTTCAGCGTCGCACAGCCTCCAAAGGGGCCACCCTTCCATCGGCCGTGCTCCTGGAACTGGACGATTGTCGCGCAAATCCAAACGCGCTCCTAAGCCGGGGACAGCCTCTAACGCGCAATGTGTTGCATCACGATGACACAGCGCCGATTATCCGGCCCGCGGCACGGGCCGTGAAGGGCGAGGCTGGCATGACGGGCGAGGCTGGAAGATATGGCCGGCGCATCGAGATCGATCTCGATGGGGACAGGCACCTTTTCGACATAGACGATCCCGACCTTCCGGACTGGGTCGACGCGCGCGCGCTGACGGCGGGCGGCTATCCCTATTCCGAAAAGATGGAGCGCGATCTGTATGAGGACCGGTTGCGGGGCCTTCAGGAACAGCTCGTCAGGCTGCAAGAGCACATGAAGCGCTCCGGCGAGCGGATCATCGCCATATTCGAGGGGCGGGACGCGGCCGGAAAGGGCGGCACGATCAGCCGTTTCCGGCACTATCTCAATCCGCGCAACGCGCGCGTGGTCGCGCTGCCCAAACCGTCCGACCGCGAGCGCGGCCAATGGTATTTCCAGCGCTATGTCGACCATTTCCCCACCCAGGGCGAGATCATCGCCTTTGACCGGTCCTGGTACAATCGCGGCGGCGTCGAGCCGGTCATGGGCTTCTGCACGGTCGACCAGCATACCGCCTTCCTGGGCGATGCGCCCAATTTCGAGCGCATCATCGTCGACGAGGGCATCCATTTCTTCAAGTTCTGGCTCAATATCGGCCGCGAGACCCAGCTCAAGCGCTTCCACGACCGCCGCCACTGCACGCTCAAGCACTGGAAGCTGTCGGACATCGACATTGTCGGCATGCACAAATGGGACGATTACACCCGCGCCCGCAACCAGATGATCGCCGCCACCCACACGCGGCACGCGCCCTGGACCGTGGTGCGCTTCAACGACAAGCGGCGCGGCCGCCTCGAAGTGCTGCGGCATATTCTCGACCGGATCGACTTTGGCGGGCGCGAAATGGAACTGATCGGCGCGGCCGACCCCCGCATCATCGGCGACGGGCTTGGGATGCTCGACGATTGAGCGGGCGCGGCCTATTGGGGGGCGTCGCGGACCCGCGCAGACAAAAGGTTGACGGCGCGGCCGCCTCCCTCGATGTCGGTCCGCAGGATCACGAGGCCGGGCTCGCGCGGCGCGGCGCGGTCGGGCAGGTCGACGTGGAACAGGAACTCGGTCTCGGCCTGGTCGACATGGAAGCGCCTGCGGCCGCAATCGCCCAAGGGGCCGAAGTCGCACGTCACCGACATTTGCGTGGGCGCGCCATCGTCCGACCGCGCGCGAAGGCCGACCTGGATGCGGCGGCCCGCAAGGCCCTGGAGCACGCCGACCGGCACGTCGATATAGACGCGGCCGTCGCCGCCCGGCGTGACCAGACGTGCATAATCGCCGAACGGATCGGTTTCGATCGAGGCCGTCGCGGCGCCTTCGAGCCGGAGCACGGTCGGATCGGACGGCTCGAACAGACCAATCCACTCATCGTCACCACTTGTCTCGGCCGCCCTTTGCGGCGCGGTGGCCGTGCCCGGATCGCGGCCGGCAAAGCCCTCCTGCTCAAGCCGGAGCGGCGGGTTGCGCACGGCGGTGTCGCGCGCCTGCTCGCCGACGAACGCGCCCGAGGTCATCACCCACCAAAGGCCGCCGAACATGAGCGCGGCGGCGACGACCACGGCGAACATCGTCGCGAACGGGCCGCGATCGACGCGGAGCGGCGAGCGGCGCACGAAGGGCGCGCTTTCGGCACTGTGCGCTTCGGCTTCGCGCCGGCGTGTCTGTGCACGCGGTTCGACATAAAGATGACCGGCCGCCGCCACGGGCGCCACCGGATCGGGCGCGACCGGCGGCACGCGCGGCTCGGGCGCCGCGGACACGGGCGGCGGCGATGCCTCCGCCGACGGTCCGAGCGTGGGCGGCCGGACCGGCGGCTGCGCCGCATCGGCCCCGTAGTCGGCCTCGACGGCATGGACGGCTTCGCCCAGCCGGAGCGTTTGTTCTTCGAGCCGTTCCCTGGTCGCCTCGCCGCGCGCGGCCAACGACCGCTGCACGGCGGTGGCCGCCGCCTCGTAGACCCGCCGGCGGAAGGCCGGATCGTCGGCATCGCCCTTTTCGAGCGCCTTGCGCAACGCATGTTCCAGGCTGTTCACCGTCGCGATCCTCGTCAGCGGGCTCGACGGGCGGTGTATCGACCGCCCCTTTCACAGGCCATGACACAATTGCGAACGGGTGAAAAGCCCGCCCCGGCGGCGCCCGGCAGACAGGTTTCCGGCCCGAATCACCGCTGAATCCGCCCCAAAAGGCCGCCTGGCGGGCCGAGGGCCGATTGCCGCTT
>NZ_CFIFWG010000052.1:0-17733 GCF_984466335.1 Roseitalea sp.
TATGAGGGGGCGGACGCCAGTTTCGAACTGCTCGCCCGCGCCACGCTGGGCGACGTGCCCGAGTTCTTCGCCGTCGATTCGTTCCGCTGCGTCATCGAGCGCCGCCACAATGCGCGCGGCAAGCTCGTCACCCTGTCCGAAGCCGTGGTCAAGGTGACGGTCGATGGCGAGCAGCGCATGTCGGTCGCCGAGGGGCGGGGGCCGGTCAATGCGCTCGATCTGGCGCTGCGCAAGGATCTGGGCAAATATCAGGGCGAGATCGCCGACCTCGAACTGGTCGACTACAAGGTGCGCATCCTGAACGGCGGCACCGAGGCGATCACGCGCGTTCTGATCGAATCGACCGATGTGACCGGCCGGCGCTGGTGGACGGTCGGCGTGTCCGACAACATCATCGATGCGTCCTTCCAGGCGCTGATGGACTCCATCACCTTCAAGCTAATGAAGAACAGGGGCACCGCCGGCCTGGTGGCGGCGCAATGAGCGTCCGGCCCGCCGTTTCCGGCCCGAACGCGGCCGAGCCGGCCGCCGGCTTCGCCTTCGCGCTCGGCGCGTTCTTTTTTTGGGGCCTGCTGCCCTTCTACATGAAATGGGTCGACCATATGACCGCCTGGGAGGTGGTGGCCCACCGCGTCCTGTGGTCGGTGCCGGTCGCCGGCCTGCTGCTGGTCGCGATGCGGCGCACGGCGGACCTGCGCGCCGCCCTGCGCGACCCCAAAGCGCTGGCCCAGGCCGCGCTGACCGCCGGGCTCATCTCGATCAATTGGGGCGTCTATGTCTGGGCGATCGCCGCCGAGCGCACGGTCGAGGCGGCGCTGGGATATTACATCAACCCGCTGGTCAACGTGCTGCTGGCGACGCTGTTCCTGGGCGAGCGGCTGAGCCGTCCGCAGGCGCTGGCGATCGCCATGGCCGCCATCGCCGTCGCCGTCCTGGCCGCGCGCGCCGGGGGGCTGCCCTGGGTGTCGCTGGCCCTTGCCTTCTCGTTCGGCCTTTACGGGTTCTTCCGCAAGACGCTGCCGGTGGGCGCCGCGCAGGGCTTCATGCTGGAGGTGATCTTGCTGTCGGTGCCGGCGCTGGCGATCATCGGCTGGATGAGCGCGCGGGGGACCGGCCATTTCGGCCCGACCGGCTGGGGCGACATCGCGCTCTTGCTGCTGGCCGGCCCGGTGACGGCGATCCCGCTCATTCTTTACGCCAGCGGCGCCAAGCTGCTGCGCTACACGACGATCGGCGTCATGCAGTACCTGACCCCGACGCTGATCTTCCTGGTGGCGATCTTCGTTTTCGGCGAGCCGTTCTCGCTCTGGCAGTTTGTCGCCTTCTGCTTCATCTGGGCGGCGCTCGGCCTTTACACATGGTCCCTGTTTCGCGGCGCGCGGGCTGCCGCCCGCACGCCGTCCGTGACGTGAATTCCCGCTTTATTGCAGCCCGAAGCAGTTGGCGTAGTAGGTGGTCGTCGCCGGCCAGTCGGAGAACACGCCGACGACGCCGACATCCTCGTGCAGCACGTTGAGCAGGTTGAAGACGTCGCCGTCATTGTCGGTGATGTCGGCGACGCTCTGGTAGTACCAGCCGCCGCCGTCCTTCAGATTGCCCGAGCGTTCGACGGTCCAGGTGATGATGTTGAGGCCGGCGGCGCTGGCCCGTTCGGCCCAGATCGAAGGCACCATCGTGCCGTCGTCGCCGACGGTGACCAGCACCCAGGTGGGCGGCGCGATGTAGTTGACGCCCATCTGGGCCAGTTCGGTCATCGTGTTGGGCCAGGTTTCCGGGTCCGTCGGGCTCCAGCCGTCGATGGTGTAATGGTCGACCAGATAGACGGCCTGGGCGCCGAATTCCGGCTCGGCTTCGATCCAGTACAGCACGTCCTCCAGGTTGAACGATTGCGGCCACACATCGGAGGCGGGCACGCCGGCGGCCTTGTATTCGTCGATCAGCTTTTGCGCGTAGTCCTGCTGGGAAAACCCCTCGAACGGCATCTCGACCGCAGGGGTCTTCAGCTCGGGCGTGAACCTGGCGCCCAGGGACCCGAACAGCTCGATCGATTCGGCGTGGCTCATCAGCGTCGCCGGATCGGCCGAGTACAGATCGGTGCGCCAGTTGGCGGTGCCGTCCATATACGCCTCGACGGTGGTGGCGGTGCGGTCGGCCGCGTCCATCTTCGGCGTCAGCGTCATGAACTGTTCGAGCGTGATCTCGGAGGTGCGGCATTCGGCGCGCGCGGGCTCTGCGCCCGTGGCCGGCGTGAACGGGGTCACGCAGGTTTCGGCCAGATCGGTCGCAAGGATGTTGGTCGTCGTGTGAAGGTCGTTCTGCGCGTGGCGGCAGACCAGTTCCTTGTCCATGGTGAAGGTCACGTCGCATTCCAGAATGCCGGCGCCCATGCGCGCGGCGGCCAGGTTCGATTCGACCGTGTGCTCTGGAAACAGGAGCGGCGCGCCGCGATGGCCGATCGACCATTCGGAACGGCTGAAAGGGCCGGCCCGGCAGGCGGCCAGCTTCTGCTTGAGCTCGCCCTCATCCATATTGTCGATCAGGAAGAACGGGCGCGGCCCGATCTGGACCGGCGTTTCGGCCAGACTTTCGGAAACGGCTGCCCCGGTGATGGCGGTGGCGAGAAGGGCGAGGGGTATATGGCGCGGCATTGCGGGCTCCTGAGTGTGGCAAGCCCGGCTTCTAAATCAGAGATCTATGACAGCCATCCGTCAGTTTTACGAAACAATTCCAACCGTGCTCACAACCTTCCGATCACCGCCCGATCGCCCGCCGCGCCGTTGGAGGCGGCCATGATGGCCGGCACGATCTGATCGGTGCGCTCAAGCACCAGCGGCTTGACGCGATGGCCGGTGTGGATGAAGCCGGCTTTCCCCATATGGTCGAGCAAGGCCGTCAGCGGGTTCCAGAACCCGTCTATGTTGGCCAGCACGATCGGCTTGGTGTGCCGTCCGAGTTGCGCCCATGTCAGGATCTCGATGACCTCCTCCAGCGTGCCGATGCCGCCGGGCAGGGTCACGAAGGCATCCGAGCGCGCGAACATGGTGTGCTTGCGCTCATGCATGTCGTCGGTGACGATCAGTTCGTCGAGCGCGCCCAGCGCGTCCTCGGTTGCCTCCTTGTGCATCAGGAAACGCGGGATGATGCCCGTGACCTTGCCGCCCGCATCCATCACGCCGCGCGAGACCGCGCCCATCAGACCTTTGGTGCCCCCGCCATAGACAAGCCGCATGCCCGCCTCGGCGATTGCCCCGCCCAGGCGCCGGGCGGCCTGTTCGTAAACGCCGTCACGGCCGGGCGAGGAACCGCAATAAACGCAGATCGATTTTATTTCGTTCATGCGGAATCTGTGGCGCGCGGCACCAAAAAGGTCAAGCCGCGCCGATGGTTGCATGGGCGTGCGCATTTGCAGCGCAAGGATAAAACGCCTAGATTGGCATTATGGCAGATGAAAATTCGGCGCCCTCGGGCGCCGATGGTTCCACGTGAAGGGTAAGATGGCGATCCGTCCGACGATATTGTGGTCCATTGGCGCGCTGTTCGTCGGCGCTGCGGCCGCTGTCGCCGTCGACTTTGCCGGCGTGCGCGCTGCGCTGGAGGACGGCCTGGCGCGCGAGCGCGCCGATGTTGCCGTGGGCGCGCAGGAATCGCTGCCGTCATCGCCGCCCGCATCGGCGCTGGCCGTCGATCCGGACGCGCCGCCCACCCTGACCGGGAATGCGCGCACGGCCGGGAGCACGGGCTTGGCCGAAGATGCAGGCTTGGCCGAAGATGCAGATTTGGCCGGATCGCCGGCCGTGCCCGAGGGCGATGGGACGCAGCCGCCCGTTGCGCGCTTTGACCTTTTGCGCGTCGAGCCGGACGGCTCGCTCGTCATCGCCGGTTCCGGGCCGGCGGACGCGACAATGGAAATCGTTGCCGGCTCACGTACGATCGCAATGGCCGAGGCCGCCGCCAACGGCGATTTCGTCGCCGTTCTCGATGAACCCCTCGCGCCGGGCGACTATCAGATCGTCCTGCGCGCGACCGCGCCTGACGGTGTGGTCGTCACCTCGCGCGAGACGGCCATCGTCGCCATCCCCGAGCCGGGCTCCGCCGACGTGCTCGCGCTGGTCGAGGCGCCGGGCGCGCCCTCGCGCCTGATCACGACGCCGGGCCCCCGGTCGCCCGCCTTGACGCCGGTAGCCGAGCCCGAGGAGCCGGCGACGGGCGAAAATGAGGAGCCGGCCGCAAGCGAAGAGCTGGCGCCGACGGTGGGCGACGGGGATGCCACGTCCGCAGATGTGGCGAGCGCCCCGGCCGCCAACGAGGCGGCGGATGCGGACGCGCCCGCGCCATTCGATGCCGACGCAAGCGCGGACGCATCGGCACCGGCCATCAAGACGCAGGATGCGGCGCCACGGGCCGGGCAGGCTGTCGATCTGGCGGCCTTGCCCGAGACCGGTGCGAACGATGCGGACGAAGCCGCCGCGCCCCCGCCCGGCGGCGATGGCGCGTCGGTCGATCTGCGCATCGAGGCGGTCGAGATCGACGGTTCCGACCTGTTCGTCGCCGGTGCCGCCCCCGCCGGCACGCGGCTCCGGCTCTATGCGAACGCGATCCTGCTGGGCGATACGATCACCGGCGAAGGCGGCCGGTTCCTCGTTCAGGTCCGGCGTGACCTGCCGGTCGGCGACTATATCGTCCGCGCCGATGCGATCGATCCCTTGACGGGCCGGGTCCTGGCCCGCGTTTCCGTGCCGTTCACGCGCAGTGCCGGCGAGCGGCTCGCCGCCGTGGCGGTGGCGCCCTTGGTACAGCTGCCCGCCTCGCCGCCGCCGATTCCGTTCGATACGCTGACATCGCCCTCGCCCGCGACAGACACGCCCGAAGGCGGCGGCCCCGCCTTGGGTGTCGCATCGGCGGCCGAAGCCGCACCCGCGCCCGGCGATGGCGATGGCGACGGCGATGTCGCCAAGACGCCGGGCGCCGACGAGCCGCCCATAAACGTGCCGCAGGCGCTCGGCGTGTTGCAGGGGCCGCCGCTGTTCGTGGCCGATACGCCCCAGGCCGCCGCCGAACTGGTGCCGACCGGCAAGTCCGTGATCATCCGGCGCGGCGACACGCTGTGGCAGATCTCGCGCCGCGTTTACGGGCAGGGGGTCAAATACACCACGATCTACCTCGCCAACCGGCAGCAGATCAGCGACCCGGATCTCATCTTGCCGGGCCAGGTCTTCGATGTGCCCGACGAGGCGATCGACGATGCCGAGGCCGTCCATCGCGCACTGCGCGACCGGAACTGATCGCCCGGCGTGTCGTAAATTGGTTGAAGGGGCAGCACCGGCGGTGGCCAGCTCATCGCTTATCGTATATCGGCGACGAACGATGCCTGTGCCCCCATCCCCCACCGATGCCGGCGATGAGGCGCCGCGATGCCGTCCCGGCGCTTTCGCCGGGGCGCGCCGCGCCGCCGCCGACCGGCATATGGCCCGCCCCGTGCAACGGGAAGATCGGGCCGGTGCCTGACAAGACCGTCTCCGCCGACCGCGGCGCCATGATGCGCACGATCGCGAATCTGTGGCCCTATATGTGGCCGGCCGGCCGGCCCGATCTGAAGCGCCGCGTGCTCTGGGCGCTTGTGTTCCTGCTGCTCGCCAAGTTCACCCTGATGCTCGTGCCCTATGGCTTCAAATGGGCGACCGACGCGCTCAACGGCGATTTGTCGGCGGCCGGCTGGATTCCCGTCGCGCTGCTCGCTCCGGTCATGCTGGTGGTGGCCTACAATGTCTTCCGCATCGTCAATGTGGGCTTCAACCAGCTTCGGGACGCGCTGTTCGCCCGTGTGGGCCAGCACGCGGTGCGCCAGCTCGCCTACAGGACGTTCGTGCACGTGCATGCCCTGTCGCTGCGCTTCCATCTGGAAAGGCGCACGGGCGGGCTGTCGCGGATCATCGAGCGCGGCACCAAGGGCATCGAGGCGATCGTGCGCTTCACCATCCTGAACACGGTGCCGACGATCATCGAATTCGGCCTGATCGCGATCATCTTCGGCTTTGCCTACGGCATCGAATATGTGCTCGTGACGGCCGCCACCGTGATCGCCTATTCCTGGTTCACCATGCGCGCCTCGGACTGGCGCATCGAGATCCGCCGCCAGATGAACGATTCGGACACCGAGGCGAACACCAAGGCGATCGATTCCCTGCTCAATTTCGAGACTGTCAAATATTTCGGCAACGAGCGCATGGAGGCCGACCGTTTCGACCGCTCCATGGCCCGCTACGAACATGCGGCAACGAAGGTGTGGACCTCGCTGGGCTGGCTCAATTTCGGCCAGGGGCTGATCTTCGGCGTCGGTCTTTTGACCATGATGGCCATGTCGGCGCGCGCCGTGCGGGCCGGCGAGCAGACAATCGGCGACTTCGTCTTCATCAACGCCATGCTGATGCAGCTCTGGGTGCCGCTCAACCTGATCGGCTTCATCTATCGCGAAATCCGCCAGGGCCTGACCGATATCGAGCAGATGTTCGACCTGCTCGATGTCGACGCGGAGATCGCCGATGCGCCGGACGCGCGCCCGCTCAAGATCGCCGAGGGCGCGATCCGCTTCGACGACGTCCACTTCGCCTACGATCCGGAGCGGCCGATCCTCAAGGGCATCTCGTTTGAGGTGCCGGCCGGCAGGTCGATTGCCATCGTCGGCCCGTCGGGCGCCGGCAAGTCGACCCTCTCGCGCCTTCTGTTCCGCTTCTACGACGTGCAAAAAGGCACCGTCGCGATCGACGGCCAGAACGTGCGGACCGTGACGCAGGGCTCGTTGCGCGCGGCGATCGGCATGGTCCCGCAGGACACCGTGCTGTTCAACGACACCATCGCCTACAACATCCGCTACGGCCGGCCGGACGCGACCGACGCCGAGATGCGCAAGGCCGCCCAGATGGCGCAGATCGCCGACTTCATCGCCGACCTGCCCGATGGCTATGACACGATGGTCGGCGAACGCGGGCTGAAACTGTCCGGCGGCGAGAAGCAGCGCGTCGCCATCGCCCGCACGATCCTGAAGGCGCCGCCGATCCTGATCCTGGACGAGGCGACCTCGGCCCTCGACACGGCGACCGAACAGGACATCCAGGCTTCGCTGGACCTTGTCTCAAGCGGCCGCACCACGCTCGTCATCGCCCATCGCCTGTCCACGGTGATCGGCGCCGACGAGATCATCGTGCTGCGCGAGGGCCGGATCGCCGAGCGCGGCAGGCATGCGGATCTGCTGGCGGTCCCGGGCGGGCTTTACGCGCATATGTGGGCGCGCCAGTCCGAGGCGATCGAGGCCGAGGCGAAGTTGCGCGCCGCCCGCGAGACCGACGATATGGGCGTGGTCGTGCGCCGGCCGCCGGCCGCGCCAGCGCGGTAGGGGGAGGCGGCAGGTCACAAGCTGTCCCTTGCACGGTTTGTCGTGGCACAATATGTCCGGTCCGATCGAAACAATGCCGGACATCGCCATGAGCTTGATCGACACCGTCACCAAGGCCCTCGTGCCTGTCCATCGCCAGGGCTGGCCGTTCGTCGGCGCTTTCCTTGCGGCGGCGGTGATCGGCGGCCTGATCTGGGACCCCTTGTTCTGGATCGGCCTGGCCCTGACCGGCTGGTGCGCCTATTTCTTTCGCGACCCGCAGCGGGTCACGCCTCTTGACGACGATGTCGTCGTCAGCGGCGCGGACGGCATCGTATCGGCGGTCGGTCCGGCCGTGCCGCCGGCCGAACTGGGCCTGGGCGATGGCGAGCGCCTGCGCGTTTCGGTCTTCATGAACGTGTTCTCGGTGCATGTGAACCGCGCGCCGGTGCGCGGCCGCATCGCCTCCATCGCCTACAGCCCCGGCACGTTCCTCAACGCCGATCTCGACAAGGCAAGCCGCGAGAACGAGCGGCAGGGCTTTGTCTTCGACGGCCCGCACGGCCCGGTCGCGGCGGTGCAGGTGGCGGGCCTTGTGGCGCGCCGCATCGTCGGCTTCCGCCGCCAGGGCGAGCAGATCGGCGCCGGCGAGCGCATCGGCCTCATTCGGTTCGGCTCGCGCTTTGACGTCTATCTGCCCGAAGGCGCCGAGCCGCATGTCCTTGTCGGCCAGACGGCGATCGCCGGAGAGACGGTGATCGCCGCGTTCGGCCGGCCCGGACCCGCGCCGGTCACCCGGATCGCCTGAGCGATGTCGATGGGCGACGCCTTTCCGCCGTTCGAGCCGGACGGTCCGGAACGCGATCCCGCAAATGGCGGGGGGACGGGCCGCAAGAGGCGCCTGCGCGAGATTCCGCTGCGCGTCGTCATCCCCAACATCATCACCGTCCTGGCCATCTGCGCCGGATTGTCGGCGGTGCGCATGGCGTTCGAGGAACGCTTCGACGCGGCGATCGGACTCGTGCTGCTGGCGGCCGTGCTCGACGGGCTGGACGGGCGCATGGCGCGGCTCGTCAAGGGCACCTCCAGGTTCGGAGCGGAGATGGATTCGCTGGCCGATGCGATCAATTTCGGCGTCGTGCCGGCGCTGGTGCTTTATATTTTCGTGCTCGACGAGGCGGCGCAGCTGGGCTGGATCGCGGCCCTTTTGTACGTGATCGCCTGTACGCTGCGCCTGGCGCGCTTCAACATCATGTCCGGCGACACGAACCGGCCGCGCTGGCAGAAGGCCTATTTCGTCGGCATTCCCGCGCCCGGCGGCGCGCTGGTTGTGCTGCTGCCGGTCTATCTTGGGTTCCTGGGGTTTTCGCCGGACTGGTTCACCGCCTCGGTCGTTTCGATCTACACCATCGTCATCGGCTTTCTGATGGTCTCGAACCTGCCGGTCTGGTCCGGCAAGCTGTCCGGGGCGCGGGTGCCGCGCACGGCCGTCATGCCGCTGATCCTGTTCGTTGTGCTCTATGTCGCCGCGCTTGCCAACTTCACCTGGACGACGCTGAGCCTTTCGGCGATCGCCTATCTGGCGTTCCTGCCCTTTTCGCTGCGTCTTTGGCGGCGTCAGGCGAAGCGTCACGCGCTTCGGATGCGCCCTTCATCCGCCGGCCCAGACGTTTGAGCATGGCCATGACCCGGTCCTGCAGCGTGACATAGTCGGTCTTGCCCGAGCCCAGCACCGGGATATCGTCCATCTCGACGATGTCGGAGGGCACCATCAGCTTGCTCAGCCCCTCCTGCTCGGTTTTTTGGGCGATGCGTTGCCTGTCGGGCTTCCTGGCGGTCGTCGCCAGCACGATCTTTTCGCCCTTGCGCCGATCGGCCACCGAGAGCGCGGCGTGCCGGTCCGCCGGCCACAGCGACTGGACCAGCATCTCGACGGCGCCCAGCGAGACCATCTCGCCGCCGATCTTGGCGAAGCGCTTGGCCCGACCGCGCACGGTAATGAAGCCCTCATGGTCGAGATGCACGATGTCGCCCGTATCGTACCAGCCATCGCCGGGCGGCTGGATCTCGCCGGGCCTTTCGGCCTTCAGATAACCGATCATCACATTGGGGCCGCTGACCCACATGCGCGCCCCGCCCTCGATCCCCTCGACCGGCTCCAGCCGGATCGAAATGCCGGCGAGCGGCCGGCCGACCGAGCCGGGCCGGCAATGGGTGGCCGAATTGACGGCCACGACGGGCGAAGCCTCGGTCATGCCGTAGCCTTCCAGGATCGCGCAGCCAAAGCGCGCGCGATAGACCTGCCGGGTCTCGCGCCTGACCGCCTCGGCGCCGGCGACGACGAAGCGCAGCGAGGAAAAGTCGGTATCGCGGGCCGTGCGCGCATAGCCGGCAAGGAACGTGTCGGTGCCGAACATGATCGTCGGCTGCACGCGCGCGGCCACCTGCGGGATCAGCTTGTAGTGCAGCGGGGAGGGGTAGAGGAACAGCCGCACGCCGTAGAGCAGCGGCAGCACCATGCCGCCCGTCAGCCCGAACGAATGGAACAGCGGCAGCACGTTGAACAGGCTGTCCCGCACCGAGATCGACACCCGCGCCTCGGACTGGGCGGCATTGACGATCAGGTTGCGGTGCGACAGCGCAACGCCCTTTGGCGTCCCCTCCGTGCCGGAGGTGAACAGGATCGCCGCCGGCGCGCCGGGGTCGGACCGTTGCACCGGCCGGGCCCATTGCAGCGCCGCCGACAGCTTCTCGGCCGTGGTGACCGTTCCGCGCACATCCTCCAGCCAGACGATCGTGGTGCCATTGTCCTCGATCGCGTCGATTAGCGGCTCCAGCTCGGCCTTTTCGACGAAGGCACGCGAGCACAGGACCGTGCGGATCCTCGCCGTTTCGATCGCCGAGACCACGTTGCCGGGGCCGGCGGTGTAGTTGAGCATGGCCGCGACCCGGCCCGCCGATTGTAGGGCGAAGAAGGTGACCGCCGCGCCGTTGGCGTTGGGCAGGAGCACGCCCATCGCCTCGCCGGGCTCGGACATGGCCGCAAAGCGCGCCGCCAGGACCCGCGCGCCGATCAGCGCGCGCTTGTAGGCGAGCGTCCCGCTCACCGTGTCTTCGAGGATCACGCGGCCCGGGCCGTAGGTCCTTGCGGCCGATACGAGCGCTTCGAACAGCGTCTGCGAAAGGTCGGCCGCGGTGACGCGCAATTCGGCCATGCGGTCGAACAGGGCGTTGGCGGGCGTCGTCCGTTCGCGGCCGCCAAAGGCGATCAGCTCGGCGATCGAGGCGGCGGGCAGGGCATGCAGGCGCAGGCGCGGCCAGCGCGCCCTTGGGGCCTTGTCGGGGGGCGTGAAGGACGAGCCCGCAAAGCGCGAGCCGCGCACGGTCACCGGCACGATGGACGCGCCCGTCTTGCGCGCCAGAAGGGCAACCGCGCGGTACAGGCGGAAGGCGGCCGCGTCCGGCTCGACCGCGTCGGGGAAGTAGACGGCGAGCCGCCCGCCGCGCTTGAGATGCGTCACGAGCCGCCGGTTGGCGATCATCCTCTCCTTGTCGAAGACGACCGCCTTGCCCAGTGGCCGGAAAGCTTCCACCAGCCTATGGCCCGCCGAGGCCGGATCGAGCACGTGCAGCGTGTCGTCGGGCAGGGCGGCGAGGCTGACGGCAGCGTCGATCCGCGCCTGCTCGTGGATCGCGAAGACGACCGGGCCGCCTGTGTCGCGCACCGGAATGAGCCCGCGCGTGTCGAGCCGAAGGGCCAGCTTGAGCGGCGCCAGGGCCATGGCCTGTGCCCAGCTTGCGCCCAGGGCGGCGCGCTCGCGCACGGCCAGCACGGCCCACAACCCGACAATGGCGACGACCGCAAGCAGCGCCCAGGCCATCTCGGCTCCTCCCTCGATCCGGCTGGCGACCCCCAGAGCCATGCTCGGTCAGGCAATCTATCCGATTGACGCCGTGCGTCAATCAAGGCCGAGGCGGCTCAGTCGGCGGGCGCCGGAAGGGGCACGTTCATCCACCGGCCCGTGGGCACATCGAAGATGAGCCCGTTTCGCGTAACCGCCTCGCCGGCGAGCGGCACGATTTTCGCCGCCGTTTCCGCCGGCGTCGGCAGTGTTTCGGGTTTTTCGCCGGGCATGGCCCGGGCCCGCATGGCGGTGCGCGTCGGGCCTGGATCGACCAGGTTGACGCGCATCGGCCCCTTGGCGTTCTCGGCCGCCCAGACGCGGGCCATCATGTCGATGGCGGCCTTGGATGCGGCGTAGGCGCCCCAATAGGGCTTGACCTTGTGGGCGACCGACGAGGACATGATGGCCGCCCGGCCCGCCTCGGAGGCGCGCAGCAGCGGGTCCGTCGAGCGGATCAGCCGCCATGTGGCCGTGACGTTGACGGCCATCACCGCCTCGAAGTCCCTGGCCTTCATCTGGCTCACCGGGGTCAGCGCGCCCAATATGCCGGCATTGGCGATGAGGATGTCGAGCCTGCCCCAGCGCTCGGCGATGACGCCGCCCAGCCGGTCGATCCCGTCGAAATCCTTGAGGTCGAGCGGCACGAGCGTCGCCTCGCCGCCTGCCGCGGCGATCTCGTCGTCGAGGTCCTCAAGCCCCCCAACGGTGCGCGCGACCGCGATGACATGGGCGCCCGCCGCCGCCATCTGCCGCGCGACCTCGTAGCCGATCCCGCGCGAGGCGCCGGTCACGAGCGCCAGCTTGCCGGTCAGGTCGGGCGTTGCGGTCATGGCGGCAACGACCGTGTTCACTGGCTGGGCGTTGCGAGCAGCGACAGCTTGCGCACATTGTCCGGCCCCTCGATGTCCGAGAGGCGGGTGGGGTAGGCGCCGGTGAAGCAGGCATCGCAGAATTGCGGCGCATCGGCGTCGCGAACCGCTTCGCCGACGGCCCGGTAGAGCCCGTCGATCGTCAGGAAATCGAGTGAATCGACGCGGATGAAGTGCGCCATCTCATCCACGCTCATTCGCGAGGCGAGCAGTTTGGAGCGCTCGGGCGTGTCGACGCCATAGTGGCACGAGGACATGGTCGGCGGCGATGCGATGCGCATATGCACCTCGCGCGCGCCCGCCTCGCGCACCATCTGCACGATCTTCTGGCTGGTGGTGCCGCGCACGATGGAATCGTCGACCAGCACCACCGAGCGCCCTTCCAGCACCGAGGAATTGGCGTTGTGCTTGAGCTTGACGCCCATGTGGCGGATCGCCTCGGTCGGCTGGATGAAGGTGCGGCCGACATAGTGGTTGCGGATGATGCCCAGTTCGAACGGCAGCCCCGCGCCCTGCGCGAAGCCGACCGCCGCCGGCACGCCGCTGTCGGGCACCGGCACGACGATATCGGCGCCGACCGGCGCCTCGCGCGCAAGTTCGGCGCCGATGCGCTTGCGCACCTCGTAGACGTTGCGGCCTTCCACGCGGCTGTCGGGGCGCGAGAAGTAGACATATTCGAAGATGCAGAAGCGGGGGCGCTGCGGCGTCAGCGGGAAGTGGCTCTCGATGCCCGCGTCGGTGATGACGACCACCTCGCCCGGCTCGATGTCGCGCACGAAGCGCGCGCCCATAATGTCGAGCGCGCAGGTCTCGGACGCCAGAATCCACGACCCGTCCAGATCGCCCAGCACCAGCGGCCGGATGCCGAGCGCGTCGCGGCAGCCGATCATCTTCTTGGACGACAGCGCGACGAGCGAGAACGCGCCTTCGAGCTGGCCGATCGCCTCGTTGAGCCGCGACAGCAGGTCGGGTTTGCCGCTGGTTGCGACCAGATGCAGGATCGTCTCTGTGTCCGAGGTCGACGAGAAGATCGCGCCCTTGCGCTGTAGGTCGCGCTGCACGGTCAGCGCGTTGGTGATGTTGCCATTGTGGGCGATGGCGAGCCCGCCATCGTCCAGTTCGGCGAACAGGGGCTGGATATTGCGCAGGCCGGCGCCGCCGGTCGTCGCATAGCGCGTATGGCCGACGGCGCGGTCGCCCGGCAGCCGGTCGAGCACGGCCCTTTTGGTGAAATTGTCGCCGATCAGCCCGATATGGCGCTCGATGTGGAACTGCGAGCCGTCGAAGGAGACCATGCCGGCCGCCTCCTGGCCGCGATGCTGCAACGCATGCAGGCCCAGCGTGGCGAACGATGCGGCGTCGGCCCGGCCGAAAATGCCGAACACGCCGCATTCATCGTGGAAGTGATCGTCCGCTTCGGCCGCAGTCTTGGCCATGCCTGCGCGTGGGTCTGTCATGTGTCGGTCGTCCCCACGGTCGCCTCGCCCGGCATCACGGCGCCCAGATCGTCGGGCAAAAGGCCGACGAGCGCTTCGGCCACCTGGTCGAGAAAGGGTTTGGACTTGGCGCCGTCGATCCAGGCGATGTCCTGTTCGCCGACGAAGAAGTTGATGAACCATATGGCGACGGCGGCGACGATAATGCCGCGCGCTGCGCCGAACAGGAAGCCGAGCGACCGGTCGAGCGGGCCGATGCGGCTGTCGATGATCATGTCGGCGATGCGCATTGTGATCAGCGTGACGACGATCAGCGCGACAAGGAAGATCGCGCCGGCCGAGACGAGCTGCGCGACCAGCTCATTGTCGACATAGCCCATGACGAAGGGCGTAAGCGGGCGATAGAAGAAAAAGGCCGCCGCCGCGGCGGCCACCCAGGAGGCGATCGACAGGACCTCGCGCGAAAAGCCGCGCACCATGGCGAGCACCGCCGATATCAGCACCAGGCCGATGAAGAGGGCGTCGAGCAGGGTGATGGGCATGGGCGAGATGTTCTCCGCTGGGCGGTTTGTCCGGTGTCGGTCGTGCGGCCGCGCGCCGCCTGCGTGACTTGTGCCGCCATCGGCCCGGCCGCTCAAGCCCGTTGCTCCGGGTCGGCATCGCGCGACAATTGTTTTCCACCGGCGATGCGCGTGACCAGATCGATAAGCGTTTCCAATTCGTGCATCCCCTTGCGGGCGGCTGCCGCCTTGCCGCCGGCCGCCGGCAGGACCGCCTCGGGGAATCCCAGTTTTTCGGCCTCCTTGAGCCGGTTCGCCGCGTGCGGCACGGGCCGGATGGCGCCCGACAGGCTGATCTCGCCGAAATAGACGGTCGAGGCGTCCAGGGCAAGTCCGGCCAGCGAGGAGACGAGCGCGGCCGCCACGGCCAGATCCGCGGCCGGCTCGGCGATGCGGTAGCCGCCCGCCACGTTCAGATAGACGTCGTGCTGGCCGAGCCGGACGCCGCAACGCGCTTCGAGCACGGCGATGACCATGGCCAGCCGCGCCGAATCCCAGCCCACGACGGCGCGGCGCGGCGTGCCCAGCGATGTCGGCGCGCACAGCGCCTGGATTTCGACCAGCACCGGCCGGGTGCCCTCCATGGCCGCGAACACCGCCGCCCCCGGCGCGTCGGCCGAGCGCTCGCCCAGGAACAGTTCGGACGGATTGGGCACCTGCCTGAGGCCCGCGCCGGTCATTTCGAAGACGCCGATCTCGTCGGTCGGCCCGAACCGGTTCTTGATCGCGCGCAAGATGCGGTACTGGTGGGCGCCGTCGCCCTCGAACTGCAACACCGCGTCGACCATGTGCTCGACGACGCGGGGACCGGCGATCTGGCCGTCCTTGGTGACGTGGCCCACCAGCACCACGGCAGCGCCGGTCGACTTGGCATAGCGGATCATCGCCTGGGCGCTGGCGCGCACCTGCGTCACCGTGCCCGGCGCGCTTTCGACGCCGTCCGTCCACAGCGTCTGCACCGAATCGAGGACGACCAGGTCGGGCCGCGCGCCGCCCGCATCGAGCGTGGCCAATATGTCCTCGATGTTGGTCTCGGCGGCGAGCTTGACCGCGCTGTCGGCCGCGCCCAGCCTTTGCGCGCGCAGCCGCACCTGGGCGACCGCCTCCTCGCCCGAGACATAGACCACGCCATGGCCGGCGCGCGACAGGGCGGCGGCGGCCTGCATGAGCAGCGTCGACTTGCCGATGCCCGGATCGCCGCCGAGCAAGAGCGCCGAGCCGCGCACGATCCCGCCGCCCGTCACCCGGTCCAGTTCGCCGACGCGCGAGACGATGCGCGGCGCGTCCTCGCTTTCGCCGGACAGGGGAACCAGCGCCACCGGCCGGCCCTTGCGCAGCGCCCGGCCGGGTCCGCCGCCGATCCCCGCCACCGGGTTTTCCTCGGCGATCGTGTTCCATTCGCCGCACGCATCGCACTTGCCCGACCAGCGGGCATGCACCGCGCCGCAACTGGCGCAGACGAACCGGGTGCGGGTCTTGGCCATCTCAGCCCGCGTGCCCGGCGGTGACGCATCGCCGATGGCGCCGTCCGAGACCGGTCAGCACCTCATAGCCGATCGTGCCGCAGGCGCGGGCGACGTCATCGAGCGGCATGTGCGGGCCGATCAGTTCGATCCACCCTTCGTCCAGAGTGTCGTCCGGCACGTCGGTGACGTCGAAACAGGTCAGGTCCATGGTGACGCGGCCGAGCACCGGTGCGCGATGGCCGCCGATGAAGCCGGCAAGGCCGCCCGGAACCGCGCCGCGCAACGGCACGCCCGCGCCCGAGCCCGAACGCGGCACGCCGTCCGCATAGCCGGCCGAGACGATGGCGATTTTCGTATCGCGGTCCAGCATCTGCGCGGCGCCGTAGGAGACGGTTTCGCCCGCCTTGGCGCGACGCACCTGCACGATGCGCGCTTGAAGCGTCACCGCGGTGCGCATCGGGTTCGGCCGGCCGGCGACCGTCTCGCCGCCATAGAGCGCGATGCCCGGCCGGGTCAGGCCGTGGCCGAACGCGCCGCCCGTCAGCACGCCGGCCGAGTTGGACAGGCTTGATTCAACGCTTTCAAAGTCGGCCGCAACCTCTTGAAGGGACTCCGTCTGCCGCCGGTTGAGCGGATGGCCGGGCGTGTCGGCGCAGGCGAAATGGCTCATCAGGTGCACGATGTTCAGCCCCGATCGCGGTCCGGCATCGCCGGCCAGCGCCCGCGCCTCGTGCGCCGTCAGGCCGAGCCGGTTCATGCCCGTGTCGACATGGATCGCGCAGGGCGCCCCGTCCCCGGCGGCCGCCCAAAGGGCGATCTGCTCCATGCTCGACAGGACCGGGATCAGGTCCGCCTCGACCATCGCGCGGACCGAGCCGCCATGGGCGCCGTTCAGCACGAAGATGCGCGCGGCCGGCTCCAGCGCCCTTGCCGCCAGCCCCTCCGATGCCAGCGCGACGAAGAACGTCTCGCATCCCGCCGCCGCAAGCGCCGGCACCACGCGCTCGACGCCAAGGCCGTAGGCGTTGGCCTTGACCACGGCGGCGCAGCGGCCCGGCCGCGACCGCGCGGCAAGATCGCGCCAGTTGGCGACGATCGCGCCCAGATCGATCGTCAGCCGCGCGCCGGCCTGGTCGAGCAATTCGGTTTCTTCGCTCATCGGCCGGACTTACCCGGTCGGCCCGTTCCCGAACAGCCCTTCCGGGATGTGCGTTCTCTTTGTGGTTCGACCATCATCGCCCTCGCCATTGGAGGCTCCGTTTCGGCAAGCTCGGCAGCGCACCTCACGATAGGGGCGATGACGGCCTCATGCCGCGGGACGGGGCGGGCGCGCAGCCCCGGAACTATCCCGTTGGATAGAAGAATTCCTCGCGCACGATCTTGCCGCCCGAGACGTGGTAGAGCCCGATCTCCTTCATTTGGCTGCGCTGGCCGCTTTGCCTGTGCGTGGAGTCGATCTCGAAAATCACCGCGAAGCGGTCGTCGCCGCTCTGGTAGGGGCCTTCCACCTGCGCCGCGTGGACCTCGAACGTCGCCTCCCACCAGGCATGCTTGCCGGCGATGCCCTCGACGCCTTTGGTCACGCGGTCGCCGCCGTCCGGCATGAACGCTTCGACGGACACCGCATCGGGCGCGTAAAGCGTCTTCAGGCCGGTGGCCGTGTCGTCGGCCCGGCAAAGGGCGACCAGTTCATTGCCGATATCCTCTGTGGTCTTGGTCATGGGGGTCCTCTCAGTGTTCTCTTTATGTTCCACTTATAGCGCGACCCGATGACGCGGGCAAGACCGCAATCGCGCGCTCACAAGATCGTGAGGGAAGGGGCGCCGGCAGTTGGCCCGACCTCACTCGAACCGTTCGGGCAGATGCGAGGCGTCGGCGAGATCGGAGAAGCGCGTATACTCGCCCTGGAAGCCGAGCTGGACGGTGCCGGTGGGGCCGTGGCGCTGCTTGGCGACGATCACGTCCGCGGTGCCCTCGACCTTGCGCATCTTCTCCTCCCCGGCGATATAGGCCTCGGTCTTGAGGTCGGCCGCGCGGCGCGGCTCCTGGTTCTTGACGTAATAGTCCTCGCGAGAGACGAACAGGACGACGTCGGCGTCCTGTTCGATCGAGCCCGATTCGCGCAGGT